>JBCDLV010000198.1:0-6365 GCA_038744895.1 Bacteroidota bacterium
GAGGTGCACGGGGTGCCGTTCTACATCGCCAAGGACCAGTTCGAGTACTGGAAGCACACGCAACTCACGGTCGACGTGGCCCCGGGTCGCGGCGCCAGCTTCTCGCTGGAGATTCCGATGGGGCTGCGGTTCCTGATCGACTCGCGCCTCTACACCGACGAGGAAGCCGCCGACCTCGACCCGATCGAACGTGCCGATGCGTGACCTGCTGGCGGACGGTCCAGACGCTCCTCCGACTCAGCACGCCTCTCTAAACGCCTGCTGGCCGGGTCGGTGAGTGCCTCTTCCATCCGGTACGGTTACATCTCTGACTACAACGAGCAAGGGATGGAGGGCGACTTCCACGTGACCTTCCAGGACGCAGCGTGCATCAACGGGGCCGGCCGCTTCGACCGTGAGGGGTGGTTCATCCTGTCTGACGGTGACCGTCTGACGATTCACCGACCGGATGGCACGGTGCTGTGGCGCGGCGTCATCGGTGCCCCGCCTCAGACTGCGTCGGGATGGCTCCAGCACTGGGCCCGGCAGTGGATCCACGGCCGTCGTCGGTGGGCGCCGGAAGGCGTCTCCGATGACATGTGGATCAGTTGGTTCAGGGCACGCCCGTGCCATCGTGCGACATTCAGCCGACCGGCAGCGAACGCTCCTGGCTGACCTGATCTCCGTAGCTGTCTCTTCTTTCGTTCTACCCTTTTCCATGGCTGATTACGACGTTTTCCCTCCCCCACCCGCGTTCTCTGAGAGCGCCCACATCGGGTCGATGGAGGCCTACCAGACCCTCTATCGCCAATCGGTCGAGGACCCCGAGGCCTTCTGGCGCCAGCAGGCCGACCGCGTCGACTGGTTCGAGCCGTTTGAGACGGTCAAGGACACGGTGTTCAGCGCGGAGGAGGTCCGAATCCGGTGGTACGACGGGGGTGTCATCAACGCGTGCTACAACGCCGTCGACCGTCACGTGGAGGCTGGCCGCGGCGATCAGACAGCGCTCATCTTCGAGCCGGACGAACCCGATGAGGAGGCGCGACACATCACCTACGCGGATCTGCACCGAGACGTGCAGCGGTTCGCGAACGTGCTCAAGGGGTTGGGCGTGGAGCGCGGCCACCGGGTCACGATCTACCTGCCGATGATCCCGGAGGCCGCCGTCGCGATGTTGGCGTGTGCCCGGATCGGTGCGGTGTTCTCCGTCATCTTCGCAGGCTTCAGCCCCGACTCCATTGCCGGCCGCCTGGTGGATGCGGAGAGTGACGTCATCATCACGGCCGACGAGGGGCGCCGCGCGGGCAGGCGCGTTCCGCTCAAGGCCAATGTGGATGCCGCCGCCGAGCGGGCAGAGGTCGCCGGGCAAGCGGTTCGGCAGGTCCTGGTGGTTCGCAACACCGGAACGGAGGTCCCGATGGTCGAGGGGCGCGACGTATGGCTCCACGATGCGCAGGCCGAGGCCGCTGGCGACTGCCCGTGTGAGCGCATGGATGCCGAGAGCCCGCTGTTCATCCTTTACACGTCTGGCTCGACGGGGGCACCGAAGGGCGTCGTCCACACGACAGGTGGCTACTGCGTCTGGACTAGCCTCACGCACCAACTCGTGTTCGACATCCACGACGACGACGTGTACTGGTGCACCGCCGACGTGGGGTGGATCACCGGCCACAGCTACATCGTGTTCGGGCCGCTCATCAACGGGGCGACCCAGGTCTTCTTCGAGGGGACGCCGACCTACCCGGACGCCGGTCGCTTCTGGGACGTCGTCGACAAGCACGGGGTGACGGCATTCTACACGGCGCCGACGGCCATCCGTGCGCTCATGGCCCGCGGCGATGAGTACGTCACCTCCCATGATCTCTCGTCGCTTCGCGTGCTCGGAACCGTCGGCGAGCCCATCAACCCGGAGGCCTGGCGCTGGTATCACACGACGGTCGGCAAGGAGCGGTGCCCGATCGTCGACACGTGGTGGCAGACGGAGACGGGTGGCACCATGATCACGCCGCTCCCGGGCGCGACGCCGCAGAAGCCAGGCTCTGCGACGAAGCCCTTCTTCGGGATTCAGCCCGAGGTGCTCGACGCCAATGGCGAGCGCCAGCGGGGAGAGGCCGAGGGCGTCCTCGCCATTGCGGACAGCTGGCCCGGGCAGGCGCGGACGGTGTACAACAACCACGACCGGTTCATTAAGACCTACTTCACGGCTTACCCCGGCTTCTACTTCACCGGCGATGGATGCCGCCGCGACGCTGACGGCGACTACTGGATCACCGGACGTGTGGACGATGTGATCAACGTGTCGGGCCACCGGCTCGGCACGGCTGAGGTAGAGAGCGCGCTGGTGCTTCACCCCTCAGTGGCTGAGGCTGCCGTCGTTGGGCGGCCACACGCGATCAAGGGCCAGGGCATCTACGCCTACGTCACGCTCGGCACAGGCCACGACCCGGGCTCTGAGTCTGAGGCCGATGCGCTGCGCGACGCACTCGTCGCTCACGTCCGCGAAGTGATCGGCCCGATCGCGGCACCCGAGGCCATCCAACTGGCGCCAGCGCTGCCCAAGACCCGATCTGGCAAGATCATGCGGCGGATCCTCCGCAAGATCGCCGAGGGCCAGCCCGAAGCCATCGGCGACACCTCCACCCTGGCGGATCCAGAGGTTGTGGAACAACTCGTTGACGGCAGGCAGGCATGAAGGCTCCTTAGGGAGAACCCGGAAGCCCGATGAAATCGGGCGCCTCCGTGATCCTCATGCCCTAGACCTGGTTGATTACGCGGCGGCAGTTCGCCGCAATCGCTCTCATCACCCCCACTCCCCATGTTGAACCGACTCGCGCTATTTGCGCTCGCTCTCGCCCTTCCGCTCGCTGGTTGCGCTACCGACGAGGCTGAGACCACCGACACCGAGGCTGAAACCTCTGATGTCGAGATGGTCGATGACGCCATGACGGACGACGCAGCCGACGGCGAAATGGCTGACGGCGAGATGTCCGACGATGCCATGGCCGATGACGCAACGGGCGAGGAGCCTGCCGTCACCGCACAGGGCACGCTCGACGCCGTCCAGTCCGCTGGCGGCCTGACCTCGCTTGCGCCGGCCGCTGCCGTGCAGAACATCGACGGCTGGATCGCCCAGCTGGAAGGCAACCCGGACTTCGCCCCGACGGTCGATGCCTTGAACACCCTCAAGGGCCAGCTTCAGGCGGAGACGCTCGACGGCGCTGCCATCGGCGGAACGCTTCAGACGCTCGGCCAGCAGACGACCGACGCCGCTGGCGACGACGCTGCCCTGGGACAGCTCGGCGCAGCCCTGACGGCCGCTGGCGATCAGCTCGCCGGCATGTAAGCCACATAGGCTCCGGCCTTCGGCGGCCACCGGGCTCCCCACGTGGGATCAACCGGTGGCCGCCGTTTTTGTGGGCATCCCGCCCGGGCATCCCACACGCATAGGCATCCCTGACGTGCGGAGATGACCGATGTCTGCTCGCCGCCAGCGGTCGGAGCAATCGCCGTGCCTGTGGTGCTGCGTCCTACGCCTCGCGGTCCGAGGGGCACGGGGTGGATGTTCTCCGAGTGGAGAGTGTGTCTCTGACGGTTTGGTCGTACCCTCGGACGGTCGAAGGCCCCACCGCTGAACAGGGCTGTGCAAACCGCTGGTGGACCCTTCCGCCCTGCGGCTGAGAGGTCGGATGGCCGGTCACGGGAAGGAAAGAGGAGACAGTCCTGGTGTCTACACGGGTAGACAATGTTGGCCTAGTCCGCCCTGGGCGGCCGTATGTGAAGAATATCGCGTCCACTACCGTGGGCAACAGAATAGTGAGACCTTCGTTCTCCACCCGCTCGGAGCATCACCCCCGGGCGCCCGGAGATCGCTCCCGGGCTGGTGATACACCCAACACCCTACCCAACACCATCATGTTTAACCGCATCGCGCTGTTCGCGCTTGCTCTCGCTCTCCCCCTCGCTGCGTGCGGGTCTGAGACCACCGAGGCCGACGACACGGACGTCACCATCGAGACCGAGGACGTCGACGCCGCCATGGACGACGCTGCTGAGGGCGCCGAGGAGGCTATGGAGGACGTCGACGCCGCCATGGACGACGCCGCTGAGGGCGCCGAGGAGGTCATGGACGACGCTGCCGAGGGCGCCGAGGAAGTCATGGACGACGCTGACGCTGCCATGGAGGACGCTGAGGCCGACATGGAGGGCGACGGCGACGGCATGTAAGCCGACCTGGGCCTAGCCCGTTCGGGGGCAGTCTCCTCGTGGAGGCTGCCCCTTCTTGTTTGCCCGGCGCCAGCTGCCGATGTGGCGTTCGGTGGGCACCAGGTCCACTCGGTACGCGTTGGCCCAAAGGGCGGTGCAGGATCCATTGACCGGACGCGCCGCTTCAGACTATCCTGGCCATCCCGTTCGATCTCGCCCATGCGTACGCTCGCGCTCGCCCTTTTTCTCCTCGCAGCCCCGCCAGCGGTGGCCCAGCGGGCATCGGATGTGCCCGGCCGGCAAGCGCCGGTCGCCTTGACGCAGACGCCGGGGACGCTCAGCCTCGGATCTCTGTTCAACGCGGAGACCCTCGACTTCAGCCAGTCCGTCGAGATGACGTACGGCGGTGGCGTCGGAGGCTCGTATGGCTTGGGCCTGTACACGGCGTCGATGCGGTGGCAGCCGTCTTCGAGGCTCGCGGGTCGCGTAGACATCGGCGTGGCGCAGACGCTCGGCACGACCGGTCTGTACTCGGCGTATGGCGCCGACCAGCCCCAGGTATTCCTGCGCAATGCCGAATTGGCGTACCGCCCGACGGAGAGCGCAGTGATCCATCTGCGTGTCGCTCAAAGCCCGTACGGAGGCTATGCGTCCCCCTACGGCTATGCCAACGGGTACCGGACCTCGCCGTACAGAGGCGGCCACGCTGCGACGGTCCGCTTCGGCTCGACAGACGATCTCTTCTTCCGAGACGGACAGTAGCACGTGGCCTCCCGGTGGGCTGATGGGGCGCTCAACGCAGCGCTCATCGTTGGCGGCATCCTCGTACTCGTGCTTCTCTACGGGTTCGCGACGCGCGCCTTCACACCTCGCACGACCCCGACCCGAACCGACGCCTCGTTCAGTCGCATCCAGGTCGAAGTGCTCAACGGTGCCGGCGTTGACGGCCTAGCGGCAAACGCCACGGAGTACCTACGCCGTCGCGGCTTCGACGTGGTTTCTGTAGGAAACGCCCCGTCCAGGGATACATCGGTCGTGCTCGTGCGTTCGGGAACCGCCCTGGACGCGCGCCATGTGGCCCAGGCCCTTGGGCTCGGCCCCGGTGCCATCGTGACTGGCGGGTCGACGCTGAACTACGCGCTTGACGTGACCGTCACGCTCGGGGCCAACTATGAAGCCCTCGCGCCGTTTGAGACCTCTGACTGATTCACACTGTACCTCCATGACTGCTGCCTCCCAGACATCAGACCGCCAGCCCCGCTCGGGACCTGCCGCAGGCCGCGAACTCGCGCAGATCGCCCTGGATGCTGCGCTCGACAAGCGGGCGCGCGACGTGACGGTTATGGACCTCCGAGGCATCTCCGGCGAGGTCGATTACTTCGTGCTGGCGACGGGAGAGTCTGACTTGCAGATCCGCGCCATTGTGGACGGCGTCGTCGATGCCATCCGCCAGCAGGTCGGCGAGCGACCGGTCTCGAAGGAGGGGCAACCAGGAACAAGCCGCTGGATCGTGCTCGACTACTTCGATCTCGTCGTCCACGTCTTCGACGCGGAGCTTCGAGCGCACTACGATCTCGAACGCCTCTGGGGCGATGCACCGAGCGAAACCGTCACGGACGAGTCGCCCCGCGCCGCGCTCCTCGAATCGGACACCGCGCTCCCGACCGCTGGCGATGCGGAGGCGGCTTCATGAGATGGACCTGCACGTTCTCTATCCTCGTGCTGGCCGTCTCGTTGGCCGCTTGCAGCGGTGGCGGCGCTAGCTCCGGGATTGACCGGGACCAGTTCGGATATCGGATCGGCAGCGACGACGGGCGAGAGACGGTTCTCCTGTATCCCGTCACCGATAGCACACAGTACCTGGTGTACCCCGCCGTGGTCGACTCGGTCGGCGTGCGCCCGGCGGGTCGCCCGGCGTCAGGAGATGCCGTCGCGGTTGAGCTTCTCATCCAAGGAGCGCTGCCCGATGCCTGTGCGCAACTCACCGACGTGCGCCAGCAGCGTCAGGGGCAGTTCGTCACCGTGGACCTGCTCATGAGGCAGCCGAAGGAGACGGTGTGTGCCGCCGTCGTACGTCCCTTCCGCTTCTACCTGCAACTCGACGAGCCATTCGAGGCGGGCGCCTACACGCTCCGGTTCAACGGGTCTGTGCGGCCCTTCCAGGTGCTCCCGGCGCTTCTTCC
>JBCDLV010000199.1:0-6354 GCA_038744895.1 Bacteroidota bacterium
GCCTCCCACTTGGCCGGGCCGACGCCCGAGACCGCCAGCAGGTCATGCTCCGTCGCGGGGCGTGCGCTCGCGATGGCCCTCAGCGTGCGGTCGTTGAAAACGACGTACGGCGGTACCGCCCGCTCACTCGCCTGCTCGGTCCTCCACTGGCGGAGGCGCTCGAACAGGGCGCCGTCGGCCGCGTCGAGCGGCGCATCGCCAGCGGGTGCGGTTCGTCGACCTGCGCCGAACGCCGGGACCGACACCTCGATGGCTTCTCGGTGCGCCAGCGCCTGCTCGCCGACGGGCGTGAGCTCGACGACGGCATACTTGTCGCCGCCGATGCGGAGGTAGCCTTTGAGCAAAAGCTCCTTGTAGACCTCGTCCACGGCCCCTTGGCCGAGCGCCTGGAGCCGACCGTAGTACGGATGGCGCTCGTATTTGTCCATGCCCTTCGCTTTGGAGCCCGCGAGGATCTTGGAGAGGGTGAGCCTGCCAACGGGCCAGCGCATCCGTGTGACAGCGTCGAGCAGCCCGAGGGCGATGCGAGATGCCATCGGAAGGGCATCCCAGTCGGGGATCTCCGCAGGCGCCTCGGTCGCCAGCCGCTCCCGCTGGCGGCAGGCATCGCAGCAGTCGGCGGGCGGCACGTCGGTCTCGGCGTCGTCGCCGAAGTGATCCAGGATGGCTCTACGTCGGCAGTCGGAGCCCTGCGCATACCGCACGATGCTCATCAGGCTGGCGGTCTGGTTGTCCCGGTGCGTGTCCACGGACCGAAGCACGCGGTCGATCGCCTGATCGTCCCACGTGCCTGGCGCCCACCGCGCAGCGCCGACGCCGTCCTGCTCGCGCAGCGCACCGGCTCGCGACAGCCGGCGAAGAATGTTGGGGAGGCGCGAGGCGTGCATTCCCAACGCATCGCTCATGCTCAGCAGGAAATCGGCGTCCGACGTGTCCTCAGACGACCCCGACAGGCGCGTGGCGTAGCTCCACACCCGGCGCAGGTCCTGGCTCGTCGGCGCGCCTTGCTCGATGAACCACTCTTTCAGCTGGCGATCCTGCGGCGCGTAGAAGAGCACGGCCGTCGCGGGCTCGCCGTCGCGGCCGGCACGACCGGCCTCCTGGTAGTACGACTCCAGATCCGACGGGATCGACCAGTGCGCGACGAACCGCACATCGCCGCGGTCGACGCCCATTCCGAATGCGTTTGTGGCCACCACCGTGTCGAGCCGCCCGCTGATGAACTGCTCCTGGACGTGGGCCCGCTCGGCATCCGGCAATCCCGCGTGGTATGCCTCGCACGGCCTGCCCACCTCGTCACGGACGAATGCTGCCAGCGCCTCGGTGTCCTTCCGCGTCGCCGCGTAGATCAGGCCCGGCTCCTCCGCGCGACCCTGGAGAAAGGCCCTGAGCGAGCGACGCTTGAGATCGGCCGTCGCCGTGGATCGCACCTCGAACCGCAGGTTGGGACGATTGAAGCCCGTCACGAGCCGCGCGGGGTGGTCCAGGTCGAGTTGCTCGGCGATATCGTCCTGCACGCGGGGCGTCGCCGTGGCCGTCAGCGCCACGCACGGCGGACCGCCCATCTGGCGTCGCGCCGTCGCCAGAGCCAGGTAGTCTGGCCGGAAGTCGTGGCCCCATTGGCTTACGCAGTGCGCCTCGTCCACCGCCAGCAGGGCCACCTCAGCGTCTCGGAGCGTCCGCTGAAATGACGCCAGCCGCAGCCGCTCCGGTGCCGCGTAGACCAGCGACAGCTCCCCCGCGCGTAGGCTGGCCAGAACCTGCTGGCGCTCGGCCGCCGTCTGCGAGGAGTTGACGTACGCGGCGGAGATGCCCCGAGCCCGAAGCCCGTCGACCTGGTCCTTCATCAGCGCGATCAAGGGCGAGACCACGACGGTGATCCCAGACGGCTGAAGAAGGGCCGCCAGCTGGTAGATCAGGCTCTTGCCGGCGCCCGTTGGCATCACGACGAGCGTGTCGCGTTTGTCCAGGACGGAGCGAAGCGCGTCGTGCTGTCCAGGCCGCAGCGCGTCGAAGCCGAAGTGCTCGCGCAGCGCCTCGCGGACGGCAGTGGCAGACGGAGCGGGCATGAAGCGACGAGGTACAGAGCCGGAAGGTCGGCAACGACGAACGGGGCCGTGACAACCGACGTGTCAGCGGACGCGCAGCATTTGGGTGAAGTGCTAGCCGCTGGCGCCAGTGGGAGCGTCTAGTCTTCGAACACGACCGAGAGCCGCACCTCGAACGCCACAGGCGAGCCGGTCACGTCCACGCCGTCGAGCGTGATGGTGTCGATAGCGCCGTCAGCGATGTCCGGGGCGATGTCCGCCAGCCGGAATGGCTCGGAGGCCGCCATCGGGTCGTCGCCTGTGGTGGGGTCGTAATCGAAGAGTGCGATGTACAGCTCGTCGTCGAGGCGGCGGACGTCGTAGCCCGGGTCGACGTCCCACACCAGCGGGAAGGTGAGGGCGTCGATGTCATCGAACCACGGCTGAGTCGATCCCTGGGCGAACACCAGGTCGAGGTCGTCCCGAGGGTTGAGGCGGTCGGCGCCGGGGTCCGTCACGTAGTCCCGGCTGGCGTCGAACAGTCGGAAGTAGACCTCGGGCCCTCCGCCGCCGCCGCCGTCCCACGGATCGCCGTTGACGGGATCGACCAGCGGAGCATCGGTGACGGTCACCTTCAGAATGGACGCCGAGCGCGGAGGCCCAGCCTCGCCGGTCGAGTCGCACGCGGCGATACCGACGGCCAGGACGATGAGGAGAACACGACGGAGCACGTGCATGGGACGAGGGGGGGATGGATCCAACCTACGCCGCGTCCACATCGCCAGCGGTGACATGGCGGTCGCCAGCGGTGACATGGCGACAGCCGGGCGATCTGCCTGCTAGCTTCTGGCCATGCCTCTTCCCCCCCGTTCCGCCACCGTCGAGCGCCAGACGGCCGAGACCTCCATCCGGCTCACGCTCGACCTCGATCCAGACACCCCGAGGTCCTCCGCCAACACGGGCGTCGGCTTTCTCGACCACATGCTGGACCTGCTGGCGCGGCACGGCCGGCTGGCGCTGACCGTCGAGGCGGAGGGCGACCTGCACGTCGACGACCACCACACCGTCGAGGACGTCGGGATCTGTCTCGGCACCGCGCTCGGCGATGCGCTCGGCGACAAGGCATACATCGCGCGCTACGGAGAGGCCACCATTCCGATGGACGAGGCTCTCGCGCGCGCCGTCGTCGATCTCTCGGGGCGAGCGCACCTGTCGTTCAGCGCCGCATTCGACCGCGAGCGTGTCGGCGATCTCTCCACCGAACTCGTGGAGCACTTCTGGTGGAGCGTCGCCGAGCAGGCCCGCATGACGCTCCACCTGGATGTCCTGCGCGGTGCGAACGATCACCACCGGATCGAGGCGCTCTTCAAAGCCGCAGCGCGTGCGCTCCGGCACGCTGTCGCCCGCGACGAGTCCGGCGACCCGCTGCCGAGCACCAAGGGCGCCCTGTAAGACGGCGCCAGAAGGCCTCTACTCAGACGCCTTCGCTGCCTCCCACAGGGCGTCCATCTCCTCCAGAGACGCAGACGCGAGGCCATCCGCCAGCCCAGCCTCGACGGCCTTGAACCGCCGTGAGAACTTGCCCACGGTCCGACGCAGCGCATTCTCCGGCACGACGCCACGAAGCCGCGCATAGTTGACGACGGCGAACAGCAGATCGCCGATCTCGTCCTCCAGCGCATCCGCCGACGCAGCGTCCCGAACCTCGTCTGCCTCCTCGTTCACCTTCTCCCACGCGTCGTCTGCCGTGGGGAAATCGAAGCCGACAGCGGCAGCCTTCTCCTGAACCCGCTCGGCTCGAAGCAGCGCGGGGAGTGCCTCTGGGACACCATCCAAAACCGATGGAGGCTCTTCTCCTCCTGCCTCCGCACGCTCGGCGCGCTTGATGGCTTCCCAGTTGCGGAGCACATCGCCCGTACCGCCCACGACCTCGTCGCCGAACACATGCGGGTGTCGGCGCACCAGCTTGGTCATCTCCGACCGCATGACGTCCGCCAGTAGGAACGTGCCATCCGTCTCGGCGATGTGAGCGTGGAAGAGAACGTGCAAGAACAGGTCGCCGAGCTCTTTCTGGACCTCCAACGGATCGCCGCCGTCGATGGCATCCGCCAGCTCGAACGCTTCCTCGATGGTGAGATGCTTGGTCGAGTCGTGCGTCTGCTCCCGGTCCCAAGGGCACTCCCGGCGGAGACGGGCGACGAGCGCGACGAAATCCCGGAAGAGCTCCGCTGGCGCCCGCTGGCGGTCCTCCTCGGAGAGGTCCAGGTCGGCGATGTCGTACGGGAACGGGGTGTGACGGGGGGTTGACACTGAGGGCGCTGTATCTTGGAATCGCAGGTTACGCCCGGGGTGTCCCGGGGTCTACCCGCACCGAACGGCCGGCCACTGTGGACCGGCGGACTCATGTACCCCGAGGGGATTCGGCGACCGCCTCCCCCTCCTCTTCCCCCAGCCTCTATGGCACGCGGAGTCAACAAAGTCATCCTCATCGGCAACCTCGGCCAGGACCCCGAGCTTCGGTACACCGGCAGCGGCACCGCCGTCTGCAACATGCGCCTCGCCACGACCGAGACGTACAAGGACCGGGACGGCAACGTGGTCGAAAATACCGAATGGCACAACGTCGTCGCCTGGAGCCGCCTCGCTGAGATCTGCGGCGAGTACCTCAAGAAAGGCTCCCAGGCCTACTTCGAGGGCCAGCTCCAGACGCGCCAGTGGGAGGACAAGGACGGCAACAACCGCTACACGACCGAAGTCAAGGTCCGCGAGATGACGATGCTCGGCGGGCGCGACGGCGGCGGCTCGGGCGGCGGTGGCTACGACCAGTCCCGCCCGCAGCGTCAGAACAACAACGGCGGCGGACGGCCGCAGCAGCAGCGCCAGCCAGCCCAGAACGACAACTACTCGTTCGAGCCGGACGACGACCTGCCGTTCTAAGCTCCGCTCCTGTTTGCTTAGGCGGGCGGCTCTCTCGGGGGCCGCCCGCTTCTGTTTCGGGCCGGCTGGATCCACGCTCCCGACCGGATCCATGACGGCGCCTCCGTATCTTCGGCACCGACCGAGTGCTCGGTCACTCCGGGCACCGCCCCACGTTTCGCTTCGGTCCACCTGCCTTGGACCCCGCCTCTCGCCTGGCCCTCGCGGCCCTCCCCCTCGCCGTCGTGTTTCCCAGCCCCCTCGGGCTGGCCGTCCAGATCGGCGTGTTTGTCGTCCTGCTGGCGCTCTCGGCGCTGTTCTCAGGATCGGAGGTCGCGCTGTTCTCGATCACCGCTGGCGAGCGCGAGGCCCTTCGCGAGTCCGGCACGCCCGAGGCGACGCGCGTCGTCGCCCTCCTGGACCGTCCACGGCGCCTGCTGGCAGCGATCCTGCTGATGAACACCGTCGTCAACGTGGGTGCCGCAATCCTGTCGGCACGCTTGATTCTGGCGGCGAGCGAGAGCTTTGGGTGGGAGCCGTGGGTGGCGCTGGCGGCCAACGTGGTCGGCCTGACGTTCGCCCTGCTGGTCGTGAGCGAGATCGCGCCCAAGCTGATCGCCAGCCGCCAGCCGGTGGCCTACGGCGAGCGCGTATCCGGCTTCCTGCACCCGCTGGTGCGGCTCGTCACCCCGGTGGCCGACCTGCTGGCGGGGCTCGCGACGGCCGTGCAGGAGCGCTTCCGGCCCAACGCGGAGTCCTTGTCCTCGGACGACATCAAGTCCATGGCCGACGTGGGCGAGGCCGAGGGGAGCATCGAGGAGGAGGAGCGAGCGCTGATCCACTCGATCGTGGAGTTCGGCGAGACGACGGTTCGCGAGGTGATGGTGAGCCGCGTGGATGTGCAGGCCATCGCCTCCGACGCCACGCTCGACGAGGTCTTGACGCTGATTCGCGAGAGCGGGCATTCCCGGTTCCCCCTGTTCCAGGACCACCTCGACAACGTGCTGGGCGTGGTGTACGCCAAAGACCTACTGCCCTCATTCGACAGTGAGTCCACACCGACATGGGAGGGACTGGCGCGCCGTCCGCTGTTCGTTCCTCCCGGAAAAACGCTGGACGACATGCTGGCCGACTTCCAGCAGTCGAGTACGCACATGGCGATCGTCGTGGACGAGTACGGAGGCACGGCCGGGCTCGTCACGCTGGAAGACCTTCTGGAGGAAGTCGTCGGCGAAATCCGTGACGAGCTCGACAAGCCCGAGGACGAGGACTTGGTCCGCGATGTCGAAGTGGGCGTCTACGAGGCCGAGGCACGGGTCGACCTGGACGACCTCGCCGACGCCATCGGCGTGGATCTTGACACCGACGCGTTCGACTTCGAGACCCTCGGCGGGCTCATCCTGGACCTCGC
>JBCDLV010000200.1:0-6348 GCA_038744895.1 Bacteroidota bacterium
GCCGCACTCCAGGAGGTGCAAGCCGACTACCAGGAGCGATTTGTCCCGACGTACCTGGAAACGATCCAGCAGTTGAACGCGCTGTTTACGCTCGTTCTCGCGGCGCTCATCGCTGCCTGGTACAAGCTGTTCTTTTCGGGTCGGGACCGGACATTCACGTTCGCGGAAACGCTTGTGCTCGGCTGCTACATCGTCGGTGCGTACTCCCTTGTGTCTTCCCTGTCGGCGATCCTTGTGACCGTAGCCGCCCCTCTGTGGGTCGGCTCTGCCGCAGCGGTCGTCGTCATGGTGGCACTGACAACCCAGGCAGCGCGCGGCTTCTACGGACGCGGTGCGGGGAACGCCGCGCTCGGGGCTTTGGTCGGCGTCCTTTCGTTTGTCGCGTACCTGGTCGCGATCGTGGTGCTTGCGCTGCCAGTCGTGCTCTTCCGAATGTGACGGTCCAGCTGGCGGGGTTGCCGCCAGCTGGATGCTGATGCTCAGCCCTTCTGGGCCTTGTTCCGCATCGCGTCATGGTCGGCCGCGTTGCCGATGACGATGGTGTAGGCCTCCCCGCTGCTGTCGCGGTCACGGCTCGATGCCATCTTGACGTCCTCAAACCGACGCATAACGCCTTGGTAAAGGCTCGTTTTGGTCGATTTGTCTACGCCGCGCAGAACGACAAACTTGCCTTTGCCGAGCCGCTCGACCTCGTCGTAGATCGGGCTGTACTTGCTTCTGCGGCTTCCGCCAGAGCGTGCTGATTTGAGTATTTTTTTTGCTTCAGACGTTGTCACAACGTCCATATCGAAGTCGGGGGATGCGGCCATGAGTAATACGAGAGGGTGGTATGTGCCAGCCGAACTGCTGGTATCGCAATAAACGATAGACGGCACACATCTAGGATCCACTCCTCAGGCAATTCAACATGACGATGACCGAGCGCTATTCGTTGGGTTGTCGAGTCGCCCGTATGACCTCAATGGCAAGCAATGCGATACCGGTGGCCATGAGGATTCCTGACGTCGCAGGACGCCATGTCCCGATACTCAGCCCACTGAGCCACGACAGCAGGTTGACGATAGCAAGTCCCACGCCTCCTGCCAAAAACGTGAGGCCGAGTCGTTCACGCCGAGGCATCAAACATCGAGATCTTGAACCGTCGATGCTTCATCCATGATGAATGCGAACCGAGCGCTAGCATCCTTGCCCATCAGGTCCGAGATAGCAGACTCCGTCTGAATCAGCGCTCCCTGTGGAATGGTCACACGCAGGAGACGCCGCTTGTCAGGGTCCAGTGTCGTCTCGTTGAGCGTTTGAGGCATCATCTCGCCGAGTCCTTTGAACCTCTGGACCTCGACGTTTGCACGAGGATTGCGCTTCTTGATCTGCCGGACGAGCTGGTCCCGGTCAGCCTCATCGAGTGCCCAGTGAGTCTCTTTCAGCGCATCCACACGGAAGAGCGGAGGCTGCGCAACGTACACGTGGCCTTCGTCGATGAGCGGCTTGAGGTACCGATAGAAGAAGGTCAGCAGCAGCGTGGCGATGTGCAATCCGTCGGCGTCGGCATCCATCAGGAGGACGATTTTGCCGTAGCGAAGCTTCGAGAGGTCCAGGTCGTCCCCGATCCCACAGCCCAGGGCATCGACGATGTCCGAGAGCTCTTTGTTGGCGAGCACCTTCGTCCTGGTGGCCTGCTCAGCGTTGAGCACCTTTCCGCGCAAGGGTAGAATCGCCTGTGTTTTCCGATCGCGGCCCTGCTTCGCCGATCCGCCAGCGGAATCGCCCTCCACGATGAACAGTTCGGACTCGCTGGGGTCCGTGCTGGCACAGTCGGCCAGCTTGCCCGGCAGGTTGAGGCGATGGCTGACGGCACTCTTGCGGCGGACGCTTTTGGCAGCCGCGCGCGATGCCTGACGGGCCTTGGCCGCCTGAATGATTCGAGCGACGATGGACTCTGCCGTCGAGGGATTGGCATTGAGGTACTGCTCGAAGTCCGTTCGGAACGCTCCGGAGACTGCGCTTCTGGCCTCCGGGTTGTTCAGCTTCTCCTTGGTCTGGCCCTGGAACTGCGGATCGACGTGGTACAGGTTGACGACGGCTACCATGCCCTCACGAATGTCGTCGGCCGTGATCTCCAGCTTCTTCTGCCCGAGGTCGTGGGTCTCGATGTAGTTGCGGATGGCTTTGGTGACGCCATCCTTGAGGCCCTGCTCGTGCGTCCCTCCATCCCGCGTGGGGATGCCGTTCACGAACGACGTGATGGACTCGCGGGGCGACTCAGTCCAGACGAAGCAGAGTTCGGCACGGAGCCCATCGGCGAGCTCCGGCTGGCGCACCACGAATGGCGTCGGGTGGACGCGGCGCGTCTCAGCATCCGACACCAGCTTATCCAGGTACTCCACGATGCCGCCCTCGTGGTGGTACTCGACGCGCTCCCCGGTGGCCTCGTTCTTGAAGACGATCCGCAGCGTCCCGTTGAGGTAGGTCTTGACCTCCAGGTTCTCCTTGATCGTGTCGGCATCGAGGTCCGTCTTGCCGAAGATCTCCGCGTCGGGCGTGAAGGTGATGCTGGTGCCCGACCCCCGGACGTTGCGGCGCACCGTCTTGAGCTTGGTCGCCGGCACGCCCCGCTGGTAGCGCTGCTCGTAGAGCTTGCCGTCGCGCTTGACCTGGGCCACCAGGTCGGAGGAGAGCGCGTTGACCACCGACGACCCCACGCCGTGGAGGCCACCGGAGGTCACGTAGTTGGAGCCATCGAACTTGCCACCCGCGTGGAGCGTGGTGAGGATCACCTGGAGCGCGGGCACCTTCTTGGTCGGGTGCTTGTCGACCGGGATGCCCCTGCCGTTGTCGCTCACGGTCACGGTCGAGCCGTCTTTGTGGAGGACGACCTCAATGTGCGTGGCGTACCCGTTGGTGGCCTCGTCCACGGCGTTGTCGACAATCTCCCACACGAGGTGATGCAGGCCCGCCTTTCCGGTGCCGCCGATGTACATGCCGGGGCGCTTGCGGACAGGCTCCAAGCCTTCGAGGACCTGGATGTCGGCGCCGGTGTAGCTCTGAACGTCTGCCATGGGGTACGCTGGGGGGACGTGGCGCATGGTACGTACGCCGAGTGCCACCCGAGTGACAGAGGCCACATCGCACACGCGCCCCGCTGGCGACGAGAGGCGGGCGCCAGCGGGTACTGTCGCGGATTCGGTACGCGGGAGTGTGTGACGGTGCCCACGGAGCCGCGAGTCTGCCCGGTACCGGAACCGGTGGCCTCTTCCCTCTCGACGCGGAGGCGCCAGCAGCCGGGATATCGGGTGTGAGGTCAGCAGCGGACGCCGTACGCCCGTTCGGCCTGTAGGCACGGCGGCGCTCCCATCGTGTCGCCGAGGTGTTGCCGAAGCCATCGCCGGTTCTCAGCCTTCGAGGTGTAATTCCACATCAGCTCCTGCGAGATGGACGTGTCCACGGCGATGGCCGTCGGCCCCTCACGCGTTGCTGTGACTCCGTAAAACGCGAGGACGGCCTCGACGCGGTCGAAATGATCCACCGTGACGAGCGCCGGCTCCACGGCGACCGGAGCGTTTGGAGACGGCTTCGTGTGCGGCTGGTAGGGTTGACGTCGGCCCTCGGCAGCACAGCCTGCGAGGAGTAACGGAATGAGAAGCAAGAGACGGGACATCGACACACACCAATCGGCTCCCCACAAAATGGGTCATGCGCCAGCGGGCGGCACGGCCCTTTGGTTCCATCGTCTATCTCCCGCTGGTCACATCGCGGGCACACGGAAGGCAGCAGCTGCACGGCTCCGCTGGCGCACGCCACCCTGCTGGCGACAGGGGCGCCGGTTCTGTCCGGGGGCTGTCTGCTGTCCGGGGCCGTCACCTCGCGTCGGAAAGTAGACGGAAGGCGAAGGCGCCACGACGCCGATGCGGCGTACCGTTTGGCGTACTTCGCGCTTACCGACCGATGCCTCGTCTGCTCGCCGTTCCCCTGGCTGCCATCCTTGCGTTCTCCGCCGCGTCGCAGCCGGCGACGGATGTACCCGTCGAGCGGGTCATCCTCTTCACCAGCGGCGTCGGTTACTTCGAGCACGCAGGCAGGGTCTCCGGCGACGCCGACGTCACGCTGCGCTTCGAGCAAGAAGCGCTCAACGACGTGCTGAAGTCCCTCATGGTCGAGGATCAGGGCGGGCGCGTCGCTGGGGTCGTCTACCCGACGCAAGCGCCCATCGAGCGCACCCTCGGGGCCTTCGCGGTCGACCTCTCCGATGGCCCGGACCTGGCCGCCATTCTTCGCCAGGTGCGCGGTGCGGAGGTCACCGTGACGACCCCCGACGGTCCCGTGCGGGGTACCGTGCTCACTGTGAGCCAGCAGCAGCGGGCCACCGGGGACACGTCCGTGTCCGTTGACGTGCTCTCCCTGCTGGCGCCAGCGGGCCTGGTGTCGGTCCGCCTCGACACCGCGCGGCGGATCGCTTTCGCCGACGCATCGCTGCAGGCCGAGTTGGACGGCGCGCTCGCGGCGCTGGCGGAGGCACGCAGCGGCGATCAGAAGCCCGTGCGGCTTCAGTTTCGTGGGTCCGGATCTCGAAGCGTGCGGATGGGCTACGTGATCGAGTCGCCGGTGTGGAAAACGAGCTACCGCCTCATGCTCCCCGCCAGCGGGGAGTCCGACGGGACGCTGCAGGGGTGGGCGCTGGTGGAGAATCCTACTGAGGCCGACTGGACCGACGTCGACCTGACGCTGGTCAGTGGCCGTCCGGTCTCGTTCGTGACCGACTTGTACACGCCACGCTACGTGAACCGTCCGGTCGTCGTCCTCGACGACGACGCCGTCGTTCGCCCGGAATCCTATGCCTTGGGTGTCGTAGCCGATGTGGTGGGCGGCGTCCGTAGCGACGAGGATCTCCGCAGCGAGGGAGAACGATCCATCATGTCGCGCGGGGTGAGTGCCAGCCCGCCTCCGCCGCCAGGCGAGCCGGCTCCGATGGACGGATTCGTGAGCGTCTCGGCCCAGGGCACCGCTGGCGACTTCGGCGAGCTGTTCGCGTACCGCCTCGGCGCAGTCACGTTGCAGCGTCGAGGCTCTGCCATGCTGCCCATCGTGACCGGTCCGGTCGACGCCGAGCGCCTGAGCATCTACAGCGGCACCGCGGGCCGCCACCCCATGCGCGGCGTGCGGCTGACGAACACCACCGACGCCAGCTTGCGGTCGGGCCCCATGACCGTCCTGGACGAGGGGTACGCGGGAGACGCCGTGCTACCGGACCTGCCCGCTGGCGAGAGCCGATTGCTGACGTTCGCCCTGGACCAGAGTGTCCTGGTCGACCGCTTTGCCGTGCCCGGCGCGGCCAGTGTGATCGAGACCGCGACGCTGCGCGATGGCGTTCTGGTCGTTCGGCGCCAAGGACGGTCGTCACAAGGCTACCGGATCGAGAACCGCGGCGACGATGCGCGGTCGATCCTGGTAGAACACCCACGCCAGCAGGGCTCTACGCTCCAATCGCCTGCCGCAGCGGACGAGACGACGCCTCGGCTATACCGCCTGCGCGTCGACGTCGCCCCAGGGGAGGTCGGTTCGCTCGTCGTGGTCGAGGCGCGGACGCTGGAGGAACGGGTCGTTCTGTCGTCGATTTCTGCAGACCGCATCGCGGCGTACGCCCGCGCCAGCGGCAACCTCCCCGCGGACGTACGCCGCGCGCTCGAACGCGCCATCCAGGACCGTCGGGCGCTGGCCGAGACGGAGCGGCAACTCAGGGCACTCCGGCAGGAGCTGGCGGACATCGAGAACGAGCAGAACCGCCTGCGTGGCAACCTTCAAGCGGTCGACAACGGATCCGACTACGGACGCCGGCTTCTGGACAAGCTGGATGAGCAGGAGACCCGCATCGAGCAAATCCAAGAGGACCTCAATCGCCTAGCCAGCCTCGCCGACCGCCAGCGGGAAGCGTTGTCGCTCACGGTGGCTGGGTGAGGGCGCACCGCATGTCCCCCGCTGGCGCAGTCCCCTACCCGTTGGCATCTCATCCGAAGCAGTCATGCTCGCAAGGTTGCGCGTTCTGGACGGCAACGCGTGCCACCTTGCCCGAGCGAGATGCGCCGAGTGCTCGGTCGAGCGCGCCGTAGCTAGCTACGGCGAGAGCCGCTTCAGCACTCGGGGCCTACCCACCGCCCGCGAAGGACTCGCCTGACAGGACCGACTCGATCGATCGGTCGAAGTCTGCTGCGATGCGCCGTGCATGCCGACGCTCGTCACCAGGCGTCAACCCCCAGGCACCGACACCCGGTACCGGAGATGCGTCGACGACGTAGATCCGCCCGGTGGCCTGGTCGCGGAGGACGTCCATCTCGGCATAGTCCAGGCCCAGTTCCC
>JBCDLV010000201.1:0-6334 GCA_038744895.1 Bacteroidota bacterium
CCTCCGGCCCGAGACGGAGCTCCAGATGGGCCGCATCGCGCTGACCCAGGACGATGTCGACGGAGTGCCCGCGCTCCTCGGCGAGGTGGACGTGCTGAAGGCCATTCAGACGCTCCCGGGCGTTCGCGGCGGACAGGAAGGAACGGCCGGGCTCTACGTCCGCGGCGGCACGCCGGACCAGACGCTCATCCTGCTCGACGGCGTCCCGGTCTACAACGCGAACCATCTGTTCGGCTTCTTCTCGACGTTCAATGGCGACGCCGTGGCGCGGGCGGAGCTGACCAAGGGCACGTATCCCGCCCGGTTCGGCGGACGGCTCGGCAGTGTCCTCGATGTCCGGTTACGCGATGGCGACGAGGCACAACGACGTGTGAGCGGGCAGGTCGGGCTACTCTCGGCGCGACTCCTGGCCGAGGGGCCGATCTCCGAGACCGCCTCGTTCCTGGTGTCGGGCCGGCGGACGTATGCGGACCTGCTGGCGGCGCCGGTCATCGCCCAGGTCAACCGGGAGGCCCGGAGGAACGGGAACCAGCAGATCGACCCGACGGCGTACTTCTACGACCTCAACGCCAAGGTCAACTGGCGGCCGAGCGACCGAGACCGCGTCTACCTGAGCCTGTACCGGGGCACCGACGCCTTTGGCGCCGCCATCACCGAGCCGCGTCCGATCGGCGAGGATCGCGCCGATGTCGGTCTCGGGTGGGGTAACCTGACCGGATCGCTTCGGGCGACGCGCGTCCTCTCGCCGCGGGCCTTCGGCGCGCTCACGCTCGCCGCTAGCGACTACCGGTTCGACGTCGGGGTCGACATCGAGGACGGGGCCGGCACGGACGAGGCGCAGTTCGCGCGGGCCCGCTACCGATCCGGCATCCGCGACCTCGCGGCCACGGCGGACCTCGACCTCACACTCGGCGACCACACGGTTCGCCTCGGCGGGCGGGCGGGACTCCACCGGTTCACGCCGAGCGCCTTGTCGCTCACGGGTGAGGCCGCGCCCGGCGCGCTCCCCGTGGACACCCTGCTCGGTGCCCGGCCGACGACCGGGGTGGACGCGGCCCTCTACGCTGAGGACGAGTGGCGTGCGACGGACCGGCTGACGCTCGGGCTCGGGCTCCGGGCCTCGCTCTACGCCACGGGCGGTGCGGTGTACCCGTCCGTCGAGCCCCGACTGGCGGCGTCGCTCCGCATGAGCGATCGGGTCGCGCTCAAGGCCTCGGCCGCAACCACGATGCAGCCACTCCACCTCCTCACGACGGGCGGCGGTATCGGCCTGCCGGCCGATCTGTGGGTACCGGCGACCAACCAGATCGGGCCACAGCAGAGTTGGCAGGCAGCGCTCGGCGCGGCGGGCTCGCTTCCCTCCGGGCGCACGTCGTGGATGCTAGAAGGCTACTGGCGCGAGATGACCGGGCTGGTCGCCTACCGCGACGGCGCCGCGTTCACATCCCCCTTCGACGATTGGCAGGATCTCGTGGTCACGGGCGACGGTCGGTCGGTCGGCGTCGAGGCGTTCGTCCAGCACCGGACGGACCGGCTGACGGCTTGGGCTGGCTACACGCTCGCCAAGACCGACCGCCAGTTCGACGCCATCAACGGCGGCGCGCGCTTTCCCTTCCGCTACGATCGCCGACACGACGTCTCGCTGACGACGCGCTACAGGCTCTCTCGCCGGTTCGACGTCTCGGCGGCCTTCACCTACGGGACCGGCGACGCGGTGACTCTGCCGGAGGCGATCTACGAGAACCCGCTCCGCAGCACGCTCTTCGACGCCGGCTCCTACTTCGGAGGCCAACAGGCGTATGGACCGCGTAACGGGTTTCGCCTGCCGGCCTACGCCCGGCTCGACCTGGGAGCCTCGCTGTACTGGCGCCGAGGTCCACGCCCGCATGCGCTCCACCTGAACGTGTACAACGCGACCAACCGGAAGAACCCGTTCTTCACCTCTCTCGACTGGAACGAAGGGCTAGACCCGAGCACAGCCGGCAGCCGTGTCCTCTCCGGAGTCGCCCTCTTCCCAGTTCTCCCAACGCTCTCTTACCAGTTCTCGTTCTGATGCGCCGACTCACCCTCGTTCTGATGCGCCGACTCACCCTCGCCCTGCTGGCGGTCGCCGCCGGAACGCTCGGTGCTTGCGACTTCACGCCGACGCTCGACATCCCGCTCCCGGACTTCGAACCAGCGCTCACGATCAACGGAACACTCGTCGCCGACTCGGCGGCCACCGTCCGAGTAACCATGGCCGACGACCCGTACGCACCCGCTGGCGTCTATGAGCCACGGTTCGAGGTGCCAAGCGGTACGGTTGTCGAGCTGCTCCGAGAGGAATCACCGGTCGCTGTCTTCCGGCTCGACTCCAAGACTTGCGAGGGATACAACCCGTACTCGTCGGCTCGCCAGACGTACGAGTGTGGGTCGTTCGTCTCCGACGTTGTGATCGAGGCAGGGGCGACCTACACCGTCCGTGCCTCGGCACCCGGTCTCCCCGATGCCGAGGCGACGGTCACCGTGCCACGACGCGTACCCGTCACCGTCTACATCGGCGAGTCGGCGGAGAGTCCGCTCGCCAATGAAGGCAAACGGCTCGACACGAACGTCTCTCTGACCATCGACGACCTCGGCGGGCAGCAACAGTATGGCTTATTGGTCGTCCGCGAGCCGTTCACGACGGAGTACACCGTTCAAGTCTGCGACGACAACCGCTCCCCGTGTCGCGATTCCGTCGTCGTCCAGAGGTTCGAGCCTGCCACCGTCGGGTACACCACGACGGATCCCGTGCTGCTCGCAGGTGCCCGGACGGTTCCCTCGACAGGCGTCGGCTTCATCTCGTTCACAGACGAAACGTTCAACGGGGACCGGCGGACGTTCGACGTCCGTGCCCAGCAGTTCTGGTATCCCTCCTACCAAACCGACGAGCCGGACCCGCCGATCGGCGTGTGGCTCGTCGCGGCCGATCCGACGACGTTTGGCGCCTACCAGATCGCGTGGTTCTCAGGCGGTGAGGGCAACCCGTTCGCCGAGCCGGTCGACCTCCCCTCGAACGTAACCGGGGGCTACGGCATCCTCGGCGCGTACGCCATCACGAAGGCCATTGCAGAGTAACCACCGTACTGGCGACGGCCGCCAGCGGAGCGCTCAGAACAGCGGCAGCTGGTCGCCAGCGGAAGGGCCGGAGGCCTCCGGAGGCTGCGCCCACCCGTCGGCCGTCCGCCCGCCGTGTGTGTGCGACTCGGCGCGCTCGCGGGCGACGGCCTCGTCGAAGAACTCGCGCGGCTCGAACCCCTCCTCCAGCCGCACCGCCAGCCGGTGCAGCGAGCGGAGCGCCTTGGCCCGGTCGGTCTCGTCCACCTTGGCCCGCTCGACGGCCGTCCGCAGCGTCTCGATGGTCTCGTCGTAGACCGTCGTCGGGACGGGGAAGGGGCTCCCGCCCTTGCCGCCGTGGGCGAACGCGAACCGCGCCGGGTCCCGGAACCGCGTCGGCGTGCCGTGGACCACTTCGCTCACGAAGGCGAGCGACTGGAGCGTCCTCGGCCCGAGGCCTTTGAGCAGCAGCAGGTCCTCGAAGGCCGTCGTCTCGGTCTCGTGCGCCAGGTGGAGCACGGCGCCCAGGCGGCGTAGGTCCACGTCGGTCCGTTTCACGCCGTAGTGCGCCGGGAGCCGCATCGTCGCGATCTCCTTGAGCATGGACGCCGGCCGCTCCTCAGCCAGGCTCAGGATGCCGTCCTGCGCGGGCGCCGCCTCCGAGGCCACCAGGTTGAGGAGGTCGTCCTTGGGTGGTCCGATGACGGCCGAGTGCGGCTCCTCGACGAAGGAGGTCACCGCCTCCGAATGCCAGTGGTAGCGCCGCGCGGTACCACGCTCGGCGTCCATGCCCTGCTGCACTACCGACCAGTCGCCCTCGGCGCTGACCACGAAGGCGTGGATGTAGACCTGGTGGCCGTCCTGAACGGCGGCCGTATCCACCTTCGCCGCCAGCCGCGACGCCCGGCCGAGCGCGTCGCCGTCGACGCCGGTCTGGTCTCCATAGCGCGCCAGCTCGTACGGGGTTCGCCTCGACTGGCGCCCCTTGCCACCGGCCACGTACAGGCCGAGGTCCTTCGCGCGGGGGTTCAGCGCCTTCTTGAGGGCGCGCAGGACGGCCGTCGTCGCCCCCGACGAGTTCCAGTCCATCCCGATGACCGACGCGAAGCTCTGGAACCAGAACGGGTCCGAGAGGCGGCTCAGGAAGCCTTTGGCACCGTGCTCGACGAGGATGGCCTCGGTCATGTGGAGGCCCAGATGGGTCATGCGTTCGAACAGCCACGGCGGGATCCCCCCGCCCATCAGCGGGAGGTCGGCGGAGCCGGAACGGATGGGAGCACTCATGGCGAGGCGGTGGATCTGGACACAGGATGGCCGATGGTGGGTGACGGGCGTGCGTCAGCGGGCGATCTCGCGCTGCCACTCGCGCCACGCCAGCAGGGTGCGCACGCCGAGCGATCGGTGAGGTCGCCAGCCCTCGGCGATCTCGCGCATGGCCCGCGTCTGGCCCGCGCCCTCGGCGATTCCGTACCGGGCGGCCATCGCCTTCTTGAAGTGGTAATCGTCTACCGGAAGGATGTCCTCGCGGCCGAGCGTCCACAGGAGGATGACGTCGGCCGTCCACGCGCCGACGCCAGGGAGCGCGCGCAGCGTCTTGCGCGCCCCCGTGTCGGTCATGCCCTGCCAGTCGGGCGCGTTCTCCCGGAACCAGTCGGCGACGCCCGCGAAGGCATCCAGCTTGCGTCCTGAGAGGCGGATCGTGGGCAAGGCAACCTCTGAGAACCGATCGGCCTCCGCTGGCGTGAGGCGATCCAGGCCGGCGTGGCCGAGGAGGCGTCGGTAGGTGCCCTTGGTGCTCCGCATGGGGTGCTGCTGCTCCAGGAGGCACCCCGCCAGGTCGTGAAAGACGTCGCCGGAGGGCTCCAGGCGCGGGACCGGAACGGTGCGGGAGAGCTCCGCGAGGACAGGGTCGTCGAGGTCGTGGTCCACCGAGGCTCTGGGGAGACAGACACCAGGCTCACGCGTACCCGCCAGCGGGGGTCCCGCTGGCGGCTGGCCTCCGCTGGCGCACGGGCATGGAGGCTAGCCGTGCTGCCCTCGGCCAGAGCCATCATGCGTCGGCGTCGAGAGACCGCTGCGCTGCGGAAAGCACACGCGCCGCGTCCTCGACCGCATGCCGAGCCTCCTCCGGTGCGACACTGTCTGGGAGGTCACCAGGGTACCGAGAGCCGACAGCATACTCGGTCAGCGCCGAGAGGTCGGCATCGAGCGTCAGGACGGCAGACGGGTCTGGCAGAAGCCGGGCGAGGCGGTCGAGGTCGTGGGTCTTCGGGAACGGACGCCCGGCCGCGACGAGGAGCGCCTTGATCGCTTTCTCTGCCGCCTGCTGCGCGAGCCATGCGGGATGGCGTGCGACGACTGAGGACACATCCAGCATCGCGCGGGCTGCCGCCAAGTCCTCCGCAGCGTAGCGCAACCAGCCAAGGGCATCGTCACGGTCTGTCGTCACGGTACCTCATAGACGGTCTGCCCTTCGTGGAGGGCCTGGCCGACGATGTGCCAGGGAGAGTCTCGTCGGCGCTCGGCTTCTTCTGCGGAGACCACGACGACGTCTTTGGCCACGGGGAGGTCCGCGAGTGCGCGGCGCACGCCGACGGTCACTGCCCGCCGGTCGTGGACGCGGGGGAGCACGACGAGCAGGTCGAGATCACTCCCGGGTCCGGCCTCGCCGCGGGCATACGATCCGAACACGACGACCCGAACCGGGTTACACGCTCGGACGATACGGTTCACGGCAGCCGCGACGTGGTCGTCGGTGGGCGTGGCAAGCGGCGGGGGCGTCGGGTGCATCGCTCAAAGCTACGTCCCCGCCAGCGGGACCCCCGCTGGCGGCTGGCCTCCGCTGGCGCACGAGCATGGAGGCTGAATGTTGTGTCAAGCTGAATCTGACAACTCAGCGTGCGGTGCGTGTTTCGCAGTACGTGCGCTCTCATCCTGCCGACGCAACACGTGACACGCAACATGTCCGGTCGTACCCGTCACAGTACGCTTAGCAGGCCACTAGCCGTCCTGCCGGCCGCCCTCGATCAGCTCGCGCGCCGAGGCCAGCGCCGCCTCGCTCACGGCGTCGCCCGCCAGCAAGGCCGCGACGGCCTCGGCCCGCTCGGTCTCGTTGAGGCGGCGGATGCGCGTCCGCGTGCGCCCGTCCTCGACGGCCTTCTCCACCTCGAAGTGGACATCGCCGAGCGACGCGATCTGCGGCAGGTGCGTGATGGCGATGATCTGATGGAACTGCGCCAGCCGGTGCATCGACTCG
>JBCDLV010000202.1:0-6307 GCA_038744895.1 Bacteroidota bacterium
GCACTCCCTCCGCTCTCCCATGCGATTCTCTCACGTCGCCCTGCTGGCGATCGTCCTCTCGATGCCGACCGCTGCCCAAGTGGACCCCGTCGAGCACCTGGCGACTGTTCTCTCCCTGGACGACGACCAGGCCGATCTCGTCGCCGAGGTGTACGTGCCGGGTGACCCAGCATCGGTCTGGACACTCGCGGCCGAGCTGATGCCTACCCTCGACGTCACGCAGCGTGATGCCCTCCTGGCTCCCCCAGAGCGCCCCGAACGAGGGCAGCAGGGTGCCCGAGGCCGCCGAGGAGCCCGCGGAGGTCAGCAAGCGGGGAATCGGCCAGAGCGTGATCCGGCTCGTGCCGCGGTCGCACGTGCGTCGCGGGACGCAGCGCTGGGCCTGAACGAGCAGGAGTCCGCCGATCTCGATACCGCCATCCAGGGCCTCGGCCGCCGCGAGCTGATGCGATCGCTGCGAGAAGGCACGATCCCAGAATCGGTCGCGTCGCTCCTGTCCGAGGAGCAGGTCGACCTGTACCGAGCCCAGATCGCCCTCCAACGCCACCTGCGGCGTGCCAGTCGCGAGGGCCGTCGTGGTCTCTAGGTTGCTGCTGACGGTCCTGGCTCTGCTCACCGCCAGCGGAGCCGTCGCCCAGGACTACCGCATCTCTGGCCGCGTCGTCGACGCGGAAACGGGCGATGCCATTGAGACGGCTTCCGTCGCCATCTGGCGCGTCTCGGCACGGGCAGGCGTCGAGCCGTTTCTCGAAACCGGCGCCGTCACAGACGCCAGCGGAGCGTTCCAGGTCGACGGGCTCACGCGCGGACGCTACTACGTGGTCGTGAGCTTCCTCGGGTACAGCCCGCTGGCGAGCGACACGCTTCGGCTTCGGCCTTCGTCGTCGGTCGTTGATCTGGGCGAGATGCGTCTCCAGCCCGACGCAGCGGCCCTCGGGGATGTCGAGGTGACCGCCGAGCGAGACCGCATCGAGATTCAGGTGGACCGCACCGTCTACCGAATCGCAGACGATCCTCTGCTGTCCGGCGCCTCCACATCGGAGGCACTGGAGACCATCCCATCGGTCGAGGTGGATGTCGAAGGCAACGTCTCGCTGCGAGGGGTCTCGAACGTGGTCATCCTGATCGACGGACGTCCAGCACCCGTCGGGCGTGACTTCGTGGGGATCTACCTCCAGAGCCTGCCAGCGGAGGCCGTCGAGTCGGTCGAGGTGATCCCCAACCCGTCGGCAGCGTTTCAGCGCGACGGCAGCGGTGGCGTGCTCAACATCGTGTTGAAGGAGAACACCGAACTCGGGATCGGTGGCGCCGTCACGGTCGGGGGCAACGCGCTGGGTGGCTATCAGGCCAGCAGCGTGCTGACGTACGGACGGGGGCCCGTCCGCCTCTCGGCGACGCTGGCGGCACGCGAGAACGCCTTCAACAGAGCGACGGACCGCTTCCGCATCAACCGCTTTCTTGGTGACGACGCCACCGAGCTTCGACAGACGACCGACGGCGATCGCACCCGGTCGTCGGCTCTTGCCAGCCTCTCGGCGGACGTCCAGGTCACACCCAAGACCACGCTGACGGCCTCTGCCAACGGGACACTGCGCGGCGGCGGATCCGACGAGGTCACCGATATTCTCGAACTCGATCTGTCGGGGTCGCCAGTCGACGACATGGTGCGCACGGTCGCCAACGACGACGACGGCGTCAGCGGAGCCCTCCGCTTCGGACTGCGCCACGACTTCGAAGGGGTCAGCGAAGAGCAGCAGGCCACCGGTGGCCGACGGCGCGGTGGCGGCCGTGGAGGCCGAGGACGCCGTGGGGGAGGATCCCGGGTGGCGCTCGGCGAGCACGGGCTGGCGGTGGATGTGCGCCTGACGGCGTCGACAGGTGAGGACCTCGATACCCTCGTCGACACGGGCGGGTTCGACCAGCGTGTCACCAGCGACGATGAGAGCCGGAGCCTGACTCTCCAGGCGGACTACGCACGCCCTATTGGACAGACGCGTCTGGAAATTGGTCTGCGCAGCGATCTGGACACGCGCACGAGCGACCGTGCTGCGGAAACGTTGAGCGCCAGCGGGACCTATGTCCCTGACCCGACCCAGACGTTCATCTACGACCTCGACGAGGAGGTCTACGCGGCCTACGTGCAGCTGGCACGGGAGATCGGCCCAGTGGCCGTGCAGGCGGGCGTCCGCGGCGAGGCCACGGCGCGCGCATTCACACTCGGCAGCGAGGCCTTCGACTACGAGGATGCCGGGCTCTTCCCCAGCCTGGCTTTGGCGCTCGGCGTGGACGACGCCACGACGCTCCGTGCCAGCTACAGCCGTCGCATCGATCGCCCCCGGGGCCGCCAGCTGAACCCCTTCCCCAGCACCGACGACCCGCTCAACGTGCGCCTCGGGAATCCAGACCTGCGGCCGGAGTTCACCGACGCCGTCGAGGTGAGTGCGATCCGCATGACCTCGTGGGGCACGGTCTCGGTGACGCCGTTCCTTCGGTACACCACGGATGTGATCCGCCGCTTCCAGACCGTCGACGCGCAGGGCGTGACCACGAGCACATTCCGCAACCTCGACACGGCCACCTCCGCTGGCGTCGAGGCCGTCGTCGCCTACCAGCCCGGCGGCCCGCTTCGGGGATTCGCCAGCCTCGAAGGCTTCCGCCAGTCCACCGACGGGTCGAGCGTCGAGAGCGGGCTCTCGGCCGATGCGTTCGGCTGGGGTGGCCGTCTGAACGCCAACTACAGCCTAGGCGACCGATTCGGTTGGGGTGATCTGGACCTCCAGGGTACCCTCCGCTACCGGGCACCGCAGGACACCGAGCAGGGGCGGATCGGCTCCCGAACGTTCCTCGACCTCGGGTTCCGCCAGCGGCTCCTGGACGGCCGTGCCAGCCTGGCGCTGCGCGCGCGGGATCCGTTCGGGTGGGGTGGCTTCGAGTTCGTCCAGGACGATCCTCGAGTGTTCCAGACGTTCTCGCGTGCCTCGCCACGCCAGCAGGTCTCGCTTTCGTTCACCTACACCTTCGGGCGGACAGAGGAGCGCCCCGACCGCCGAGGCCTCGGCGGCGGGGGAGAGGCCGCCGAACCCGTCGACTTTTAGCGGGGCACTCCGGTGGCCCCGAGGCACGGATCTTCGGCGTGCCGTCGTCTGTGTGATGCTGCTCCTCCGACTGCCCATGCGCGCGCTTCTCTCTGTCCTGTCGATTGTCCTCGTCTCCGGCTGCGGATCCGCGCCGCCGCTGTACTCCACGACGCCCAACGTGACCGACGTGTCGGTGGATGGCATGCCGGCAGAGTGGCCGTCGGCGCTGCGGCCGGTGCCGGGAGAGTCGGGTCTGAGCGTCGGGCTCCAACTGGACGGACGTGACCTGGTGGCCGTATTCGTGGCGGGCGACGACCGCCAGGCGCGCCGAATCGCCCTCGGTGGCATCCGCGTGTGGATCGACCCCAGCGGAGGCGACGATCGGTCGTTTGCGATCCGCTACCCGGTGCCCGAAGCCCCCGGCGTGCAAGAGCTGATCCGGTCGGCCCCGCGCGGGACGCGACGCGGAGGCACGGCCGACCCGACGCAGTTGCGACGCCGTTTCGAGGCGGGCCTCGACCAGGCGGAGCTCACCCGAGGCGTCGTCACGCAGCGCGTCGATCCGATGGGCGCCGGATTCCAGGCCGCTGCTGTTTGGGGGCCGCAGGACCTCGTCGTCGAGATGCGAATCCCGCTCGACGAGGCGCCAGGCCTGCTCGAAACCTCCGCTGGCGGTGTCGTCGGGATCGGTGTCGAGTTGCTGGATGTCCGGCTGCCTCAGATCGCGGGGCGGCGCATCGACCCGAACCGCCAGCCGGGAGGCAGACAGGCGGAGCGCCGGGAGCCCGTGTTCGAGCCTTCGACGCTGACGCGCTGGCTCCGCATCGAGCGAGGCTGAGCCGAGCAGTCCCAGCGCCAGCGGGAAATCCCGTTACCGCTCCCCGCTTCGCCAGTCGACCGGCTCGACGGTCGCGCCATCGGACCGAAGCCAGACGGCGCCGTCCTCGGAGGTGAGGCGCACGTCCGCCCCGGTGGCCGTCCACCGGCCGAGCGGCTCCTCATGGGGAAGGCCGTAGCGGTTGCGGCGCGCCACAGAGACGACTGCGAACGACGGCCGACCCGCGGCCTCCACTAGCGCGGGCGTGGATGAGGTCTGCGAGCCGTGGTGCCCGACCGTGACGACGTCGGATGCCAGCGCGCCGCCGAACCGGCGCACGACGGCCGCCTCGCCAGCGGCTTCGGCGTCACCCGTCAGAAGCCAGCGCGTGCGGCCGTGCTCCATGCGCAGCACGATCGAGGCGTCGTTCGTGGACCCCATCGGGCCGCTGGGCCCCAGCACCCGGACGCGCACGCTCGGGTCCACCGCCAGCGTGTCGCCAGCGGAGACGGTGTCGATGGGCACGCGGAGGGAGTCCGCCGTGCGCAGGACGTTGGCCCAGAGGTCGCTCTCCCCGCTGGCGCCGTTGACCACGAGCCGGCCCACCGGGACGTGCTCCAGTACGGTTTGGGCCCCGCCGATGTGGTCCGCGTCGGCATGGGTCAGGATCAGGGCATCGAGCCGGCGGATGCCGAACCGGTCGAGGTGGGGTACGATCACCCGCTCGCCCTGGTCCACGTACGGTGAGCGAATCCCAGCGTCGATCAGGACGTGGCGGCCATTCGGCATCGACAGGAGCGTCGCGTCGCCCTGTCCGACATCGAGGAAGACCGCGTCGAACGTCGGGGCGGACTCTCCCTTCGCGAAGCCGCTCCACAGCCCGACGGCGACGACCGCCACGCTGGCCAGTGCCAGCTGGCGACGGGCGGCGGGTCGCCGCCACAGCGCGAGCGCGGTCAGCACCAGGGCACTCGCGATCCAGGCCGAGGGCGTGTCGAGCGGCCGCTCGTAGACGGCCCATCCGAACGCGGTTGCCCCAGATTCCGTGATCCACAGCAGCAGGCGCCCGCTGGCGTCGGCGAACCCGCCCATCGCGGCCGCCAGCGGAGGCAGGGGCGCCAGCACGACGGCCCCGATGCCCCCGCCGAGGGTCAGCCCCGTCAGCGGGATTGCGGGTACGTTGAGGAGGAGGCCGCCCAGCGGCAGCCGCCCGAAGTGCGCTAGGAGCGCGGGCGCCGTTCCCAGCGTGGCGGCGATGGAGGTGGCTACCGATCCCGCCAGGAACGTCCCCGTAGCCGACTGGCGGATGCGGTCCGGTACGATGGTCGTTAGCAACGGCGTGAGCGTGACGATGGCGGCGACCGCGCCGAACGAGAGCTGAAACCCGACCTCGAACAGGGCCGCCGGCCGGTGGAGCAGAATCCCGAAGGCTGCGACGCCGAGCGCGTTCAGCGTGTCCACCCGTCGGTCGGCCACGCGCCCGAGGATCAGCACACTCACCATCACGAACGCGCGCACCGTCGACACGGACGCGCCGGCCACCACCACGTACAGCGCCAGCAGGGCGAGGGTGGCGCCCGCCCGTGCGCGCTCGGCCTGCTGGCGGCTGACCCCGATCCGCCCCAGCACCGGCTTCAGCAGCACGTAAAGCGTCAGCCCGACGAGGCCCACGTGGAGTCCGGAGACCGCCAGCAGGTGCATCAGCCCGGTCTCGCGGAAGGCGTCCATCGTGTCCGTGCCGATGGCGCTCCGGTCAGCGAGCAGCAGCGCCAGCAGGAGCCCTCGCGTCTCGGGCGTAGGGATGTGCTGCGCCAGTACGCGCCGGACGTGTCGGCGCGATGCGTCTGCGACACGGGCGACCGGCTGTCGGCTCGGAGCGAGAAACGCGACGCCGGTCTCGTCCTCGACGCGGAGAACAGCCTGGATGCCCTGGCGCTGGAGGTAGGCGCCGTAGTCCATCTGCGCGGGATTGCGCGGGCGTGGCAGCGGCTCCAAGCGCCCCGCCAGCTGGACGCGGTCACCTGGTCTCAGGGCGGGGTAGACGAGTGTCCCCTCATCGTGGTGCAGCGACACCTGGACGGCGTCGGAGACCGTGACCCGCTGATCGCCCCGGCCGGCAGAGTCGGCATCGAGGGCGAACCGGACAGACCACTCCGACCGGATCGGCACGTCGCGGACCGTCCCCCACAGCAGCGTCGGCTGGCGATCGTCGAGTGGCGCCAGCGCGGCGAGATGGACGACGCTGTCGGCCGGCCGATCTCGCCAGTCGGCGTCGCGGGCTGCTCCCAGCGCGATGGTCGCCGCGGCCACGGCGAGCGCCCACCCCAGCGGTCGGAGTGTGACCAGGCGGCTCTGGGATCGTGACAGATACACGGCCAGCCCGACGGCGCCAGCGGTGCCTACGAGCGCCCAC
>JBCDLV010000203.1:0-6279 GCA_038744895.1 Bacteroidota bacterium
CATCAAGCTGCTGGCTAGGAGGACGGACACGGAACTCCGCTTCGATGTCGAGGATGACGGCAGCGGATTCGTCTCCGACACGCCAGCGTCCGGCATGGGGCTTCGGTCCATGCGCGCACGTGCCAAGCGGCATGGCGGCGCCCTGGCCATCGAGGCCGTCGAGACTGGAGGCACCACGGTTCAGTTGGTTCTCCCCCTCGACCGCGTCTTGCAGCCCGTCGACGACGCTGTCCCCGACTCCGTGAGTACCGCCTGACCGACACGAGCGCACGGCCCGCTGGCGACTGCAGACGGGCTGTTGTTCCAGAGAGATCGCCAGCGGGGGTCGCTGGCCTGCCCCTCCCGCTTTTTGAGGGAATGAACAGGGCACACACTAGAGCCCACCATGCCCCGTTGTCTGGGGGCTACCCCCTGCGGTGTGTGTGACGCAGGACAGCGGCCGGGGCGCCTTCCGAGATCGGGAGGCGCCCCGACCACGTCAAGGCCCGGCCCGAGGCACCACGGCCGTGCCACGTGCGTTCTCGTCTGCGCCTGTTGATTTGGTCTCCATGCGACGGAGGCCAACCCGATCGGTTGAACTCACACCGCGTGAGACCGTAGTCCCCCGTCTGCTTTTCCCCTGCTTCCATGTCCGACGTTAAGAGAAGCGTATCTGCGACCCTCCTAATCGTCGCCGCCGTGCTGGGCGGCATCGTATTCGTCACCTCGGCTGCCAATCTCACAGGGCTTACCAGCCTGTTCAGCGATGCAGAGGCCCAGCTGGCAACGACCGACGAGGAGACGGCCATGGCCACCGCCGAAGACCTAGGCCAGGCCTTCTCAACCGTAGCCGAGCGCGTGAACCCTGCCGTCGTGCAGATTCAGTCGGAGCGCGTGGTCAGTCGGGATCGGAATGACCTGTTCTCCCCATTCGGGCGGCAGTCCCCAGGGGGAGGCCGGGGCGTCCAGCAGGGACTCGGGAGCGGTGCTTTCGTCACGGATGACGGCTATCTCGTGACCAACAACCATGTGATCGAGGATGCCGACGACCTGAGGGTCGTTCTCTTCGACGGGCGCGAACTGGATGCCGAGGTCGTCGGCGCCGATCCGTTCTCGGACCTCGCCGTCCTCAAGGTGGACGGAGATGATTTCCCGTCGCTCTCCTTCGGCGACTCCGACGCGCTTCGCGTGGGGCAGTGGGTGATCGCCATCGGCAGCCCGCTCTCCGCCGACCTTTCCAATACCGTCACGCACGGCATCGTGTCGAGCCTCGGCCGCTTCGGAGGCGCTCCCGACCCGAGAGGCAGAACCACGATCTCCAACTACATCCAGACAGACGCCGCGGTCAACCCCGGCAACTCCGGTGGCCCACTGGTCAACCTGCGAGGGGAGATCATTGGGATCAACTCGGCGATCGCGACCCGGACGGGCACCTTCAACGGCATCTCGTTCGCCGTCCCCTCGAACATCGTCCGGCCGACGGTCGAGCAGCTGATCGACACGGGCGATGTCCAACGCGGGTATCTCGGCATCGAGTTTGGCGCGGCCTCTACCTCCCTCCGGCGTCGGAACGGCGTCGGTCCCGGTGCGGCAGTGATCTCTCGGATTGCCAGCGACGCCAACGGCGACACACCGGCTGCCGACGCCGGCCTGCGCGTCGACGACCTGATCGTCGCTGTCGACGGCGTCGACCTCGCCGATAACCGTCAGATCGTCTCTCTGATCTCGACCAAGCGCCCTGGCGACACCGTCGAGATCGTGTACGTTCGCGACGGCGACGAACGGACCGCCATGGTTACGCTTGGCGAGCGGCCGAGCGACAACCAGATTAGCGAAAATGCGCGACGCCCGGATCCTGACAACGAGGCTCCCGAGCCTACTGGAGCGCCGTCACGCATGGAGCGCTTCGGCCTGACTCTGGAGACCGTCACGCCCCAGCTGGCGCGCGAGATCGGCGAGGACATCGAGGGCGTCGCCATCCGTGACATCGACCGGTCCAGCGAAGCGTTCCGCGATGCCAACCTCAGCGTCGGCATGGTCATTACGGAGGTCAACCGCCAGCCGGTGGCCTCGGTGCAAGACTTCGAAGACGCCATCGAGGGCGTGGACAGCGGCGAGTCGTTTCTCGTCCGCGCGCGGGCGGGCGGCGGTTCCTTCCTGACGGCGCTCACAAACGAGTAAGTCCGTCTGCTGGCGGCATCCCGCTGGCGGCACGATGTGCCGTCGCCAGCGGGAGTCTATCGCCGTTAGCGGGCGGCGAGGAGGGCTTGCAGGTCAGCGCCGACGAACTCGCCAGGGGTAGGCTCGTCGCCATGCGCCAGCAGGCGGTAGAACGCGATGGCGTCCTTGTCGCGCCCCACCGCAGCCACTGCGCGAATGGACCCGCCGCTGACGTAGGCGGCGAGGAATGTTCTCTCGGCCAGCGAGCCGTCGATCAGAACCTCGTCCCAGCCTTCCACGTGCCCGACGTAGCGCAGGCTGATGCCAAACTGGCCCGTCCAGAAGAACGGGATAGCCTCGAAGGTCATGGGCTCCAGAGTCGCGTCGTCCTCGGTGAGCATGTTGCGCGCCGCGGTGCGGCCGTGCTGCTGCGCCAGCCGCCAATGCTCGATCCGAACATGCTCGCCGAGGCGAGACTCCGGGTAGGCTGCGACATCGCCCGCCGCGAACAAGCGCGGCGCGATGCGGAGGCTTGCGTCGGTGGTGAGTCCGCCGTCCTCGCGGCGAAACGAGACGCCCTCCAGGAACGAGGTCGCCGGCTCGACGCCGACGCCCAGGAGCACCAGATCAGCCTCAACGGACTCTTCCCCGATGGAGACGCGCAGTCGCCGGGGGGTGCCTGCGTCCACGTCGGCGTGGACGGTTTCGATGGCCTCCACGTCGGCGCCGAGCTTGAACTGGACGCCCTTGGCCTCCGCCGCTTCGCGGAACACGCGACCGACCTTGTCCCCGAGTGCGGCCGCCAGCGGTTCCTCTTCTCGCCCGATCACGGTCACGTCCAGGCCACGTCCTCGGAAGCTGGCGGCCGCTTCCATCCCGATAAACGAGGACCCGATGATGGCGACCGACGATGCCCCCTCGGCGTAACGGTTGAGGGCCTCGACGTCCTTCCACTCGCGGAGCAGCAGAACGCCATCGAGGTCCGCTCCCGGGATGGGGAGGCGGCGCGGCGTACCACCCGTGGCCACCAGGGCCACGTCGTAGCTCACCGGGTCATGGTCGGCGAAGATGACCGTCTGCGTGTCAGGATCCAGTCCCGTCACGGTTCGGCCGGTCCACACCTCGATGCCATGGCGCTCGTAGAACGCCCCATCGCGAAGCCGAAGGGCATCGTCGCCAGCGGCACCCGCGAGGTAGGCCTTGGACAGCTTGGTCCGGTCGTACGGCGCATGCGCCTCGTGGGTCACGAGGGCGAGGCGCCCGCGGTATCCCTGCTGGCGAAGCGCCTCGGCGGCGGCTTGTCCGGCGGCACCCGCCCCGATGATGAGGAATAGGCGGTCGTCGACGGCGGGCACGAAGCCCGCCATGGCCTCGGGCTCCCCGTCGCTCGTGCGGTAGTCCACGCCGGTCCCGTGCTCGTCGGCATCGGCAGGCACACGGACGTACACGTCGTCGCCGTCGACGCGGACCTCGAACGAGCGGAGGGCATCCAGCGCCGGCGGCTCGCAGAGCGCGCCAGTGGTGACGTCGAAGGCGGCGTGGTGCCACGGGCAGACGACCATCGGACCGTCGAGGATGCCGGTTTCGAGAGGCGCGCCGTAATGCGTACAGAAGGCCGTACAGGCGTAAAACTGTCCGTCGATGCGGGAGAGAAGTACGTCGGTCCCGTCGGCCTGGACTTGCCGCATCTCTCCATCCGCGAGATCCGACACGGAGGCGACGCGAGAGAACGAAGACATGATGTTGCTGGGCAGAACCCGGCCGCGACTTTTTGAGCATGATCCGAGTTCCTACGAGGACGCCTCGCGCGGTCAGTCTCCGCGATCCCCTTACTGGCGCTGCGGGCTACCTTCCACTCCCTCGCCCCACCCTCTCGTCCCCTATGCCGTCTGAGATCCGCGACCTGATCGACCGCGTGACGTCTGCCCTCGGTTCGGAGGCGACCCCGGATCGCGTCGAGCGCGTCGCCCGGGCCGTCCTGGACGCACGATCGCCGACAGGATCTGGAGGCGCCAGCAGGGTGGTGGCCCTTGCGGAGGGGATCCGGCCCGCTCCAGGCGCGACGCGCGTCGTCGTTACGGCATACGGGCTCGACCGTCCCGGCGTGCTGGCGGGCATCACGGCAGAATTGTCCGCCGCTGGCGCGAACGTGCTGGACGTGTCGCAGAAGGTGCTCCAGGGCTATTTCACCGTCGTTCTCGTCGCCGATCTGCCCGATGCGGACTTGGCGGCAACGCGAGACGCGCTTCAGCGCCGAGGTGAGAGTCTGGGGGCTCGGGTGCTCCTCCAGCACGAGGAGCTCTTCCAGGCGATGCACCGGCCGTAACGGGGGGCATCTCACGCGCGACCTCCGGCTGCCCCGTCCGTACGCCGCCGGACACGTTGGTCTGACTCCTGGCCGCCTCCACGATCTGGACTGCACTCTCGAACGCCATGCCTCTTTCCCTCAACGAAGTCCTCGAAACCGTCCAGATGACGGAGGCCGATGCCTTCGATATCCGGACCGTCACGCTGGGGATCAGTCTGCGAGGATGCGCGAGCCGCGACGCGGCATCGACGCGGCAGAACATCTACGACCGGGTCACGCGAGCCGCCCAGCACCACGTGGCCGCGGCGGAATCCGTGGAGCGTCGCTACGGCGTGCGAATCGCGAACAAGCGCGTGTCGATCACGCCAGCAGCCCTCGCGGCCGATGCGTTCACGCCAGCGGACTTCGTTGCGCTCGCGGAGACGCTGGACCGCGCCGCTGGCGAGGTCGGCGTCGACTACCTGGCCGGGTTCAGCGCCCTGGTAGAGAAGGGAACCACACCGGGCGATGCCGCCCTGATCGAGGCACTGCCGGAAGCATTGGCCACCACGGCGCGCGTCTGCGGGTCGGTCGCCTGCGGGAGCACGGCCGCCGGCATCAACGCCGACGCCGTGCTGACCGTCGCCCGCGCGATCAAGGGCATGGCGTCCCGCACTGCCAGCCGCGACTCGATCGCGTGCGCCAAGTTTGTGGCGTTCTGCAACGCCGTCGGGGACAACCCCTTCGTGGCCGGCTCCTTCCATGGGCCTAGCGAGCCGGCACTCTCGCTCAACGTGGGGATCTCGGGACCAGGCGTGGTACTGCGCGCTGCGGAAGCCGTCGGCCCCGACGCTGACTTTGGGGCAATCACGGACGCTGTAAAGCGAGCAGCATTCAAGATCACGCGGGCGGGCGAACTCATCGGCCGTCGCGTAGCCGAGGCCCTTCAGGAGCAGTCGGGCCAGCCCGTCCCCTTTGGAATCGTCGACATCTCGTTGGCGCCCACGCCAGCGGAGCGCGACTCGGTCGGCGACGTGCTGAAAGCGTTCGGGCTGGCAGAGGTAGGCGCTCCGGGGACCACAGCGGCACTCGCGATGCTCAACGAAGCCGTCAAGCGGGGTGGCCTGATGGCCGCTCGTCACGTGGGCGGCCTGAGCGGAGCGTTCATGCCTGTGTCCGAGGACCAGGCCATGATCGACGCCGCCGCCGCCGGCCACCTCCCGATTGAGAAGCTGGAGGCCATGAGCGCCATCTGCTCCGTCGGCCTGGACATGGTGGCGGTGCCGGGCGCGACATCCGCGGAGACCATCGCCGGCATCCTGTTCGATGAGTTCGCCATCGGCATGATCAACGACAAGACGACGGCGGTGCGGCTCCTCCCGGTGGCCGGGAAGGGCGTCGGCGAGTGGGCGGACTACGGCGGCCTCCTGGGACGGGCCCCGATCCAGGCCGTCTCAGAGGTCTCCAACGTGGTCTTCGCGCGTCGCGGCGGTCGCATCCCGGCGCCCATCCGGAGCCTCACCAACTGACCGCTGGCGACCACACCCCGCGTCGGCGGATCTCCGGTCTTGCTCGGGCGTGCCCGGGACATGCCGACACTTCCTGCCAGGCCCCCGATCCCCCCTGGATTCACCGCCCACTCCGTCACGCGGATCTGGCAGGTGCCACACCCGGTCGATGCCGTCTGGGACTGGCTCAACGATCCTGCCACGTTCGTCGACGGGCAGTTACCCCCCTATCGTGTCGAGTTCGTCGACGCCAACGGGCGCGCCGGCTTCGAGGCTGGTGTTCACACGGCGCACCACGGGCCGGGCCTGTTGGCAGCCGGTGTCCTCGGCGAGCAGCGGCCACCC
>JBCDLV010000204.1:0-6274 GCA_038744895.1 Bacteroidota bacterium
CCCCGCTGGCGGCCGGCGCCAGCGGGGCGAGAAGAGACCGCGGTCTGCGGTCGTCCGTCTGCGGTCCCGACCCTAGTCGTCGTAGTTGTCGATCTGGGCGCGCTGGAGGCCGCCGGAGAAGTCGATGTAGCAGGTCTTGGTCTCGGTGTAGAAGTCGTAGACCTCCCAGCCGCCTTCCCGGTGGCCGTTGCCGGTGGCCTTGACGCCGCCGAAGCTCATGTGGGCCTCGGCCCCGATCGTCGGGCCGTTGACGTAGGTGATACCCGCGTCGATGTCGCGGAGCGCCCGGAAGGCCCGCGCCACGTCGTTGGTGTAGACGGCCGACGAGAGCCCGTATGCGACATCGTTGGCGACCTCGATGGCCTCGTCGAAGCTCGTGACCTTGATCACGGACAGGACCGGGCCGAAGATCTCCTCGCGGGCGACCCGCATGTCGCGCGTGACACCGGTGAAGAGGGTCGGCTGGAAGAAGAAGCCGTCGTCGAGGCCGTCGCCGGTCGCGCGCTCGCCGCCGAAGGCGATCGTCGCGCCGTCCTCGCGAGCCACGTCCATGTAGCCCGTTACCTTGTCGAGCGCCTTCTGGTTGATGAGCGGCCCCATCTCGGTATCGTCGTCGTTGCCGTAGCCGAGCGTCAGCGCCGTTGCCTTCTCGGTAATCCGCCGGACGAGCTCGTCGTGGACATCCTCGTGCACGATCAGGCGCGAGGTCGCCGTGCAGCGTTGCCCGGTCGTGCCGTAGGCGCCCCAGATGAGGCCCTCCATCGCGAGATCGAGGTCCGCATCCTCCATGACGATTGCGGGGTTCTTACCGCCCATCTCTAGCGACACCCGCGCGTGGCGCTTGGCCGCGCTGGAGGCGATCTCGGCGCCCGTCTCCGAGGAGCCCGTGAACGAGATGGCCGCGACGTCCTCGTGGTCGACGATGGCCTGCCCGGTGGTGCCCGCGCCCTGGACCAGGTTGACCACGCCAGCGGGCACGCCGGCGTCCTCCAGTACTTGCACGAGGAGCGCGCCCGAGTGCGGGGCGTCCTCGGAGGGCTTGAACACGACCGTGTTGCCGCTCAGGATGGCGGGAAACATCTTCCACGTCGGCACGGCCACCGGGAAGTTCCAGGCCGTGATGAGGCCGCACACGCCGATCGGGCGGCGCACCGTCATGTTGAACTTGTTGTTCATCTCCGACGGGACCGTGTGGCCGAACAGCTGACGGCCCATGGTCATGGCGTAGTAGGCTGTGTCGATGGCCTCCTGTACGTCGCCCTTGGTCTCGAAGAAAGGCTTGCCCATCTCGCGGGTCATGGCACGAGCGATCTCGGCCTTGCGCTCCGTCATGAGGTCGCCGACGCGCTTGAGGATCTCGCCTCGCTTCGGTGCAGGCATCAGGCGCCAGCTGGCGAACGCGGCCGTGGCCGCCTCGACGGCACGGGCGACGTCCTCAGCACCGGAAGAGGGGAAGGCGCCGATCACGTCGGTCGTGTCGGCGGGGTTGCGGCTCTCGAAGGTCTCGCCAGAGGCGGCGGGCACCCACGCGCCGCCGATGTAGTTGAGGAAGGGCGCGTCGGCCATGTCTCTAGAAGGGTCGGTAGGAGAGGCCGAAGGTAGTCGGAGCCCCTTCGGCTGGACCGTACCCTCGCATTCTCCGCTGGCGCTTCTCTGAGGTCTTACTCTCTAGGCAAGCGAGTATCGACATGCTGCCGCAACGCGTGTGGCTGCCGACACGCGCCCCTGTGCTCAGTCTCCTAGAACAGTCTCCGAGACCTCAATGTCCCGCAGGCGCGTCGCCTGTCCATCGCCACTTACAGAGGAAGCGCGTACTGGACGGCGTTCCATGGCGCCGATGGCGGGAAACACGAATACGGCCGCGATCGCAGGCACGTAGAACATGAGAAGCCTCCATGCCGCCGTCGCAATCACCAACCGCTCGGCACTGACGAATGGGGCATGGAGCATGTAGAACGTGGCCTCTGCTGCGCCAGCGGCTCCAGGGGTCGGCGCCGCTGAGGAGACGGCGTAGGTGGCCCATGAGAGGATCCAGAACAGGTAGGGCCGAAGCGGACCCCCGAGCAGTAGGATGACGATTGTCGCGATCGAATAGCGGGCGATCCACTGCGCGGCTGTCAGGGACAGGGACAGTGCGAACCGACCTTTGCCGCGTCGGGCAACGAGGTGGAAAACGTGACGGATGTCTCCCCACGTTTTGCGACTGGAGCGGCGTATCCGCACTGCGATGCGATGCCCGCGTCGCCGCCATGTCGGGCCCATCCGACCCGAGAGCGCCAGCCGTGCCGCCAAAGCCACGACTACGGCGAGACCAACCGCGACCGTCAGCCCGATAAGAACAGGCTCGTTGAGCCTGCCCGAAGGCATGGCCGTAGCCTGGCGGATGACGTCGCTGTCCCCGGCCTGAGAGAGCACGATGGCAACCGGAAGCGCGATGGCGAAGAACACCAGATCCTCCACAGCCTCGACCGCCAGCAGGGATGCGGCCTTCCCCGCCGGGAGTCCGTACCGAGTCGCGAGAGCCCATCGAATCGTGCCGCCTCCGACGGCTGTAGGAGTCACGGCCGAGCCAAGGACGCCTCCCGCGGCGATGCGGAGCCCACTTAGGAACCGCACAGGGTGTCCGACAAACCGTGTCCAAATGCCGATGCGGAGGCTCTGGGTCGCCCACGGGAATAGCGCGAGTGCAACGGTTGCCGTAACCGCGAGAGGTGTCACGCGCCCGACCTCGCGGAGAAAATGGAAGTCGGTCGTCAGAAGTGTCACCCCGACGTTGAGCAACACGCCAACTGGGATCAGCCAGGCAGCTGCGCTGAGGATGCGTCGAAAGGGATGAAGGTGCGTCACGCCGGATCGTCGGTCCGAGTAGCTAAGACGGGCTACCTTCAAATGCTCTTTCCTCCTGTTTGATGCCTGTCGCTACCGATCATCCGTCTGAGCGCCTCGCTGGACGCCTATCCGAGCGAATTCGCTCTGTCCCTCCGTCTGGCATCCGGCGCTTCTTCGAGATCGCAGCCACGATGGACGATGTGATCTCCCTCGGCATCGGAGAGCCCGACTTCGTGTCGCCCGCACCCATCATCGACGCTGCCAAGGCATCGCTCGATGCAGGCAAGACCGGCTACACAGCCAACCTCGGCCTGGCGGAGCTGCGCGAGGCTATCTCCGACGAGATGCGCAGGCTCTACGGGCTCGAGTACGACGCCACGAACGAGGTCATCGCGACGATCGGCGCGAGCGAAGCCATGATGATCGCCATGCTGGCGGTCGTGGACCCCGGCGACGAGGTGCTGATTCCTGAGCCGTGCTTCGTGAGCTACGGACCGACGGCGCAGTTCTGCGGTGGAAACGTCGTGTGGGTCCCGACGCGGGCTGAGAACGACTTCCAGGTCACCGCGGATGACATCCGCCAGCGGATCACGGACAAGACGAAGCTGCTCTTCCTCGGCTACCCGAACAATCCCACGGGCGCCGTTCTGAGGCGCGATACGCTGGAGGCCATCGCCGAGGTCGTCGTAGAACACGACCTGTTCGTCCTCTCCGACGAGATCTACGACCGGCTCGTGTACGGCGACGCCCACGAACGGGGCCATGTCTCCGTGCCGACGCTGCCTGGGCTCTACGAGCGCACCATCCTGCTCGGCGGGTTTTCCAAGGGCTATGCCATGACCGGCTGGCGCATCGGCTACGCGTGCGCCCCGAAGCCGATCATGGACCAGATGTACAAGGCCCATCAGTACGTCGTGATGAGTGCTCCGACGATGGCTCAGCATGGCGCGTTGGCTGGTGTGCGAGAGGCACAAGGCCACGTGGAGTCCATGCGCCAGGCCTACGACAGGCGGCGCCGCGTTATCGTCGACGGCCTGAACGCGGCCGGGCTCCCCACATTCGAGCCCGAAGGCGCGTTCTACGCGTTCCCCGACATCACCTCGACCGGTCTTTCGTCTGAGGACTTCGCCCAGCGACTCCTCCAGGAAGAGCACGTCGCGTGCGTACCTGGCGATGCGTTTGGACCGAGCGGGGCCGGCTATCTCCGGTGCTCCTATGCAACTGCGTTGGACCAGGTCGAGGAAGCAGTCCATCGCATCAGCCGGTTCGCAGATCGCGTTCGCGCAGAGGGGGCCTAGCCGGGTAGCCACTCACGGTTGCCCTCATCCACGAGCCGGATCGTACACCCCGGCTCGTCGGCGAACCGGGTGCCTCGTGCGTCGAGGTCCGTCGTCTCGCTGCGCACTCGAACCCACTCCAGCGGGCCGAGCGCCCGGGTCAGTGTGACGTGCGTCGTAAACGAGGCGGGCTCCCATCCGGAGAACAACCCCTCGGCCAGACGAACCTCCGCCCTGCACGGACCGCTGAGGGTTCGGCTCGGCGCTTGGAACGTAGCTACGAACACCAGACCGGCCCCGATTACCGCACCGCAGATCGACAGAGCGGCCGCGCCGAATGCGCTCGACGGCCGAGGGACCACCCACAGCATGGCGAAGGCAGCGACCGCCAGGGCCACAAGGTCTGTCCAGAACCCCCGCCACGACAGGGGTGACAGGGAAAGCGCAGTTGTGATGGCTACGACTCCCCACACGAGGCGCCGGTGTGGCCTGATCTGATCCGCGCGGCGGCCTCCTGACGCCGTCAGGCGCATCAGCGGCGTGAGGACGTAGGGTGCCGCGGCGAGGGTGAGGAAAAGCTCCGAGGGCACGCGCCAGCCGGTTCGTGTCGGAGACTAAGCGTCCGACGGAGGATCCAGGGGTAGACGGTTGGACCCTTTTCGTCTAGACCTTTCTCGTCAGCCGGCGAGCGCGAAGGCCCACGCGGCACGCACCCAGCGATCGTCCACATCGCTCGCCAGCCGAGCATGTCCGACGGCGTCCAACACCACAAAGCGGAGCCCGCTGGCAGTTCGCTTCTTGTCGGTCGACATGGCCCTGAACAGCGCGTCCACGTCGAGAGGCGGTGGCGCGGGCGCCAGCTGGCGAACGAGGCGGTCGGCACCGTCGAAGGGGCCCAGGTCTTCGGCGATGCGTCCACGTCGGAGCGATTCCGACAGGTGGAGGGCGGCTCGCATCCCGATGGCGACGGCCTCTCCGTGCGTCAGCGTTCCGTAGCCGGCCTCGCGCTCGAGGGCGTGCCCGAAGGTGTGGCCGAAGTTGAGAAGCGCTCGCCGTCCGGCCTCTCGCTCGTCCTCGGCGACTACAGCGGCTTTGACCGCAGCTGCGTCACGAAGCAGGGGTCCCATGACGGACTCCTCCTTGGTCGCCAGGGCATCCCATTCCGAGGCCAGGCGGTCCGCCAGCGGGGCATCGGCGATGAGCGCATGCTTGACGGCCTCTGCGAGGCCGCTCCGGTAGTCGCGGTCCGGGAGAGTCCGGAGCGTCCGGGGGTCTGCCAGCACAACGGCTGGCTGGTGAAACGCCCCGATCAGGTTCTTGCCCTCCGCGTGGTTGATGCCGGTCTTGCCACCGATGGCGCTATCGACCTGAGAGATCGTCGTGGTCGGCAAGTGGACCAGCGGGAGCCCGCGGAGTGCCGTGGCAGCGACGAAGCCTCCGAGGTCCCCGACCACGCCCCCGCCGAGTGCGAGGACGGGTGTTCGCCGGTCGATGCTGAGACCGAGAGCCCAGTCCAGAAGTCGGCTCCATTCGCCGAGCGACTTGCTCGCCTCGCCAGCAGGCACGCTGGCGATCTCGCACTGCCAGCCGGCGTTGCCCAGTGCGCCCAGGAGTGTCGCTAGCCACAGTCCCCCGACGGTGTCGTCGGTGATGACGAGCGCCCGAGGCCCCGACAGGCCTACCGCTGCCAGCTGGCGCGGGGTGTCGGCGAGCGAGGAGAAGTGGATGTCGTAGCCCCTGCCATGGGGCAGGGCGACGTGGACAGGAGGCGTCATGCCCACAAGATCGCTCCGAACGGAAACCGCCCGCTCCCAGTGGCCGGGGCGGGCGGAGACGGGGAAGAGGCTGGACGCTACTTCTTCAACAGCAACCCGAAGGCCTGGCCGCCGGGACGCAGATCGACGTTGTCGTTGAAGTTGTCGTCGAAGGCAGAAAGGAACAGGAAGTGCGCGCCGCGGGGCACGGTGACACACGTGTCTGTGGCGTCAAAGTCCTCGTGGATGTCCGTCGGTGCATCGCCGAGGAACGTGTCGAAGGTGGCCACGTCGTCACCCGCGTCGATCGCATCCACCACGCGGTGAAGTTCCTTTCGCGCCGCCAGCTGGTCGGAGGCGCTAAAGACGCCGGTAATCAGGATGTTGCTGCGTTGGCTTGCAGCGACGCCAGCG
>JBCDLV010000205.1:0-6269 GCA_038744895.1 Bacteroidota bacterium
CCGCATCGGTCTGCCTCCTTAACCCCAGGAGACATGGGGCGATAACGCGTCGGGATCCTACTCCGGAATGACAGACACCCTGCGACAGATCGCGTACACGTCCTCGACCGTCGGGCGACTGTCCCGCTCCGACGTGCTGGACATCCTCCACGTAAGCCGACGCAACAACCAGGAGGTCGGCGTGACGGGCGTGCTTCTGTACTCAGATGGAGCATTCCTCCAAGTCCTCGAAGGCGAGTCCGACGCGGTGGAGACGGTCTACAAGCGAGTGCGTACCGACAGCCGGCATCACCATGTCATCTCGCTCTTCGACTTGGGCGTCCAGGAGCGGTCGTTCGCCGACTGGTCGATGGGGCTCCTTCGCGTGGGAGACCTCGTCGAGGACGGCCCGCTGGCGCTCACGTCCCTGCTGAACCGAGCAGAGGCCGAGCGCGGGCGCGTGTGGTCGATGCTGCGTGCGTTCCGCTACATCGCCCGCGCACGACGCCCGCAGCCGGCGCTGTAGCCGCCACCGACGCTGACGTCGGCGTCAGGCAGGGGGCACCAGCCGACGGTGGGGAAAACCCCGCGCGCGGCGCGGCGTCGGACGGGCTCGCCCCCCGACCGATGCCCGACGCTTCCTCCCTCGATTCCGCTGCTTCGCCAGCGGGCCTCGTCCTCGACCTGCAGGGCGTCGTCAAGCGCTACCGGGAGGGCGATGCCACGCGCGAGGTGCTCCGCGACGCCGATCTCCAGATGCCAACGGGCGCCGTTGGGGCCCTGCTGGGACGTTCGGGCGCGGGCAAGAGCACCCTCCTCAACCTGATCTCTGGGATCGACGCGCCCGATGCCGGGACGGTGACGGTGGCGGGCGTCGAGATCGGGGCTCTCTCCGAGCGTGACCGTACCCTGTTTCGGCGCCGGCACGTCGGGTTCGTCTTCCAGTTCTACAACCTGGTCCCGACGCTCACCGTGGCGGAGAACGTTCGCTTTCTCCTTGACCTCGACGGGGCTCCCGATGCCGACAGCCGCTCGCGCCAGCTGTTGGAGGAGGTGGGGCTGGCGGATCGCGCGGGCGCATTCCCGGACCGGCTCTCCGGCGGCGAGCAGCAGCGCGTCGCCATTGCGCGAGCGCTCGCCCACGATCCGTCCCTCGTCCTGGCCGATGAGCCCACAGGCGATCTCGACGCCAAGACGGGAACGCTCATTCTGGACCTGCTAGAGCGCATGACGCGCGAGCGCGGCCGGTCGCTCCTGATGGTGACCCACGACGAGAGCATCCTCGACCGCGTCGATGTCGTGTACCGGCTGGCGGACGGCGTGGTGCAGCGAGAGACGGTCCGCGACCTGGTGGCCACGTCAGCATAGCGGCATGCCACTCGCCCGCTCCTCCCGACGCTACCTCATGCGTCATCCCCTTCTGACGGGGCTGTCAGTGCTGGGTGTCGCGCTGGGCGTCGCCGTGAGCGTCGCCGTCGATCTGGCCAACGCCAGCGCGCTCCGCGCCTTCGAGCTGTCAGGCGAGGCCGTCACCGGCACCGCGACACACCAGGTGGTCGGGGGCCCCGGCGGTGTGCGCGGAGGCCTGGTGGCCGAGATTGTCACCGAGGCGGGCGTCGAGCAGGTGGCGCCCGTGGTGGAGGGCGCCGTTCGCGTCGCGCGCCAGCAGGCCGTGGTGGCGTCGGTGCTCGGCGTGGATCCGTTTGCGGAGGCGGCGTTCCGGCCGTTCGTCGGCGGTCCTGGCAGCGGCCTCGACGCGGGGCTCTTCATGACCGAGCGCGGCGCCATGCTCGTGTCGGAGTCTACTGCTGCCGCGCTGGAGGTGTCCGTGGGCGACACGCTCGGCGTCATCGTGGACGGCCGCGACGAGATCGCGCGGATCGTCGGGCTGCTGGAGCCGGACGATGAGCGCTCCGAGAGTGCGCTCCAGAACCTGTTCGTGGTCGACGTCTCGACCGCGCAGGAGTGGTTCGGACTGGTGGAGGAAGAAAACCAGGGCGTGGGAAATGGCAGGTCGGAGACAGAAGCCTCGGAGGCCTCGGTCTCCGATTCTCAGCCCTCCGTCGCCACGACCGCAGGCCGCTTGTCTCGCATCGACCTCATCCTCCCAGAGGGCGACGAAGCCGCGGAGGCCCGCGTCCGCGACCTGCTGCCAGACGGCGTCGGATTGCGCCCCGCCTCGACCCAGGCCGAGACGCTGGCGACGATGACCTCCGCCTTCCGCCTGAACCTGACCGCGCTCTCCCTGCTGGCGCTGGTGGTGGGCGTGTTTCTGATCTACAACACCGTGACGTTCGCCGTCGTCCAGCGGCGGCGCGTGCTCGGGACGTACCGGGCGCTCGGCGTGACGCGCGGCGAGGTGTTCCGTGCGGTGCTCGGCGAGGCCCTGGTGATCGGCGCCGTGGGGACGGTCCTCGGGCTGGCGCTCGGCATCGCGATGGGGACGGGGCTGGTGCGGCTCGTGACCCAGACGATCGGCGACCTCTACTTCGTCGTCCGCGTGCGCGAGTTGGCGCTGTCCCCGGCGTCGTTGCTGAAGGGCGTCGCGCTCGGCCTCGGGGCGACCGCCGTGGGTGCCCTCCGGCCTGGTTGGGAGGCCGCCTCGACGGCCCCGGCGTCGGCACTCCGACGGTCGACGCAGGAAGACCGCCTCAGCCGGGGCGCCGGCCGGCTGGCGCTGTACGGCCTTCTGGTGCTGGCGCTCGGCGTGGGCGTGCTGGCGGTGCCGCTGGGCGTCGGCGGCGCTTACGCCGGGATGCTCGGCATCCTGTTGGGAATAGCCCTCTTGATGCCCTGGCTGACGCGCGCCTGGGCGTCGCTGGCGAGACCCGTCCTGGGGCGTCTGTTCGGGCCTGTCGGGCGGATGGCGGCGCGCGGCATCACCGCCAGCCTGAGCCGCACCGCTGTGGCCGTGGCTGCGCTCACCGTGGCCGTGGCCGCGACTGTCGGCGTGGCAACGATGGTGTCCTCCTTCCGCACGACCGTGTCAGACTGGCTCGGGTCCGTCCTGGTGGCCGACGTCTACGTCCAGCCGCCCGCGACGGTCTTCCGCCGGGGCGGCGCCGTCCTCGACGACGACCTCGCGCGCCGCCTCGAAGCCCTCGACGGTGTCGCCCGCGCTGATGCCATCCGCACGCGGACCCTCGACACCGGCAGCGGCCCCTTCGACCTCGTCGTCGGCCGCGTCGACTCTGCGCGGGCCGCGGTCAACCGCTACAAGGAAGGCTCGGCCGCGGACGTGGCCCGGCTGGCGCCAGCGGGCGCCGTCGCCGTGAGCGAGCCGTTCGCGTTCCGCTTCGACGTGGGCGTGGGCGATACCCTCCGCCTGCCGACCGACCAGGGCGAGCGCGCCTACCCGATCGCAGGCGTGTACTTCGACTACGGCAACGACCTGGGCGTCGTGTTCATGGACGAGCGCCCCTTCCTCGACGCCTACCGAGACCCCGGCTTCACAGGCACCGCGCTCACCGTCTCTCCCGGCGTGGACCCGAACGACGTCGTGCAGCGCGCGCGCCAGCTGGCAGAAGACAGCGACCAGCGCGTCACGGTCCGCTCCAACCGAGACCTCCGCGCGGCGAGCCTGGAGATCTTCGACCAGACGTTCGTGGTGACGAGCGTGCTGCGCCTGCTGGCGGTCGCCGTGGCCTTCGTCGGCGTGCTGTCTGCGCTGATGGCCCTGCAACTCGAACGCCGGCGCGAGCTGGCGATGCTGCGCGCCCAGGGCATGACCGTGCCGGAGGTCCGCCGGATGGTGCTCGCCGAGACGGGTCTCATGGGCCTGTGGGCGGGCCTGCTGGCGATTCCGCTCGGGCTGGCGCTGGCAGCCGTGCTGGTGTTCGTGGTCAACGTCCGGTCGTTCGGGTGGACGCTGGCCTTCACCGTGTCGCCAGCGGTGCTGATCCAAGCCGTCGGGCTCGCGCTCGTGGCCGCCCTGCTGGCGGGCGTCTACCCGGCCTGGCGGATGGCACGCACCAACCCGGCGCTCGCCATGCGCGACGCGTAGACGCGAGCCGCCGGGCTGCTTACCGGGCGATCACCAGCCGCGACACGCCGACGGCCCCGGCCATCTCGACCCGCACGAGGTAGACGCCAGCGGGGAGGCCTGCTGGCGTTCGGAGCTCCAGGCGGCCCGCCGGCCGCGGCCCGTTCCAGAGGGCGGCGACCGACCGACCGAGCAGATCGAAGACGTCTGCTCTGACATCACCAGCGGTGGGCAGGGTCGCTCGGATGACCGCTCGGCCCTGCGTGGGCGTCGGGCCGACCGTCAGCGCCAGCGGTTCGGGGGCTGAAGGCACGGCCGTCGACGCAGCTGGGACAGACCACTGTGCGAAGCGGAGGCCGCCGGGGACGTCTCCGGCCTCGACCGTCACGCCGTCGGCGGTGAGCCAGTACGTCGACTCGAACGACGAGGTGCTGCCGCCAGCGGTCGTCGTCTCGGTGATGCGGACCTGGAGGGCATCGAAGGAGCCCCGGGGCAGAACGACGGTGCCCGAGCCGACCACCTCCGCGTCGTAGCCTCGCGTCGAGGGTGCCGACACGGGCTGGGTCGTGGCCACTGCGGAGTCCGATACTCGCGTGCCCACCGTGAACGGGAACGTCGCCGTCGTGAGTCCTTCCGTGAACGTGGTCACGAGCAGGCCACTGGCCGTCTCGACGACGGTGCCGAGCCGTGAATACGCGCCGTCGGCGATGCGTGCGTAGTTGTACGAGACGGAGTCGGGACCTGTGGCTCCGACAAATCCCGCCGTAAACACGACCGTCGCGTCCGGGAACAGGCTCGCACCGGGAAGGCCGACGAGGTCCTCGATCCGCTCGACTTGGCTGTCGGGCCCGGGCAGGACGTCGAGTGAGGTAAAGTCCCACGTTTGCCCGGCCCCGGTCTGATCGAGGAGCGCACGGATGGTTGCCGCATCGTCGGGGCTGATCCCCGTCGCATCCGTGGAGAAGATGGACGAGACGCCGTCGTCGAAAAACGGCTCGCGATACGTGGCTTCGGTGAGTGTGATCTGCGCCGCTGGCGCTGTGGCGAAGAGGAGGGCGAGGCCGAGCGTGCGCATGGCAGTTGCGAGTGTGGTGGGTCGGTTTAGGTACGACACGATCGGCTCCCAGACGAGTCGAGAGGGTTCCCGGCCGGAGTCGTACTCTCCCTGCAGGCCTTGCCCTACTCCATGTCGCGCGCGCTCACAGTCGTCGCTTTGCTGCTTGCCTCTGCGACTGGCGCGCGAGGGCAGGCAGATCTGCGGTTCGAGACCGTCTCGATCCGTGAGGGGCTGCCCCAGTCGTTCGCTACGTCTGTCGCTCGCGACTCGTTGGGGTTCCTCTGGATCGGGACGTCGGGGGGGCTGGCGCGCTACGACGGGTACCAGTTCGACGTCTTCGAGCCCGACCCCGACGATCCGGCCTCTCTCCCGCACCCGGTGGTTCGCGACCTCCTCGTCGCGTCAGATGGTGTGCTGTGGGTGGCATTCAACACGGCTGGCGCGGCGCGCTTCGTGCCGGAGACGCAGCGGTTCGAGCGCTTGCCCGCCGGACCCGCCAGGGAGGGCGGCCTTCCGAATGAACAGGTCTTCCAAATGGCCGAAGCGAGTGACGGGTCGGTCTGGTTCGGGACCGCCAGCGGGGCTGCGCGCCTGGATCCTGAGACGGGAGAGATGTCCCATCTTCGGGATGGCCCGGGTTTCGCCGCGCTCTCGGTCACGCCAGGTTCTGACGGGGCGATGTGGATCGCAGGGTCCCGCGGGCGCCTGTACCTGGCAGACGCGGAGGGGCTAACGCGCGTCGCAACGCTGCCAGCACGGCAGGTCGAGCAGGTGCTCGCGTTCGGCGGGTGGCTCTGGGCCGTGGCCGAGTCGGGACTCTTCCGCATCGACCCCGCCTCTGGCGCGGTGCGGCAGTTCGACGACCCCGTTCTGCTCCAGGCGCCACGGACGCTGTTCGCCGAGCCGCGGGGGTGGCTCTGGATTGGGACGGCGGCGGGCTTCGTGCTCTTCGACACGGCGTCGGAGCGTGTACTGACGGTCCGGTCCAACGCGCCCGGCAACGCGATCGCCCTGCCCACCGCGACGCCTACCGACGTCCTCTTCGACCGGTCGGGCATCTTCTGGGTGGCCACCGGGGGAGCAGGAGTGGCCTCCGCCGACTTCCTGACGTCTCGATTCCCGGTTTATCAGGCGCGTCCTGGGGATTCTGCCTCCTTGGCCTCGTCGAGCCTCCGCGCCATCGCGTCGGACTCGGCTTCGATCTGGGCGGGGTTGAACGACGCGGGCCTCAACCGGATCGACCGCGAGACC
>JBCDLV010000206.1:0-6171 GCA_038744895.1 Bacteroidota bacterium
CGCCGAGGAGATCCGCGCCCGGCCTAAGGTGGGCAGCCCACGGTCCGGCGCCGACCTGTTCGTCCAGGACCTGGACCGAGACACGACCCTCCGCGTGGACCTGTCGGGTCTTCCTGATGCGTTCGTGCGCCCCGGTGCGACCGAGCCAGACTCCGCGCGCCTCTTCCGCCCGTTTGTCACCTGGGCGCCCGCTGGCGGCGTAGCCGTGGTCGAGGTCCGGACGGTCGACAACGAGGACCGGTGGATCGCCCGGCTCGATGGGGCTACCGGGGTGCTCACGGTGCTGGATCACCAGCGCGACGCCGGGTGGATCGGGGGCCCTGGGATCGCGTGGTGGGGAGGAGGCAGCGCCGGCGGGTTCCTACCTGGCAATCGCTACTGGTTCCACTCCGAGCGCACAGGCTGGAGCCATCTCTACGCGGCAGACCTCACGTCGGGCACGGTCGAGGCGCTCACCACGGGTGCGTTCGAGGTCACCGACGCGTCGCTCCATGACGACGGCCGAACGTGGCTCCTGCAGACCTCCGAGGGAGACCTGGGGCAGCGCCACCTCTACACGATGCCCGACGGGCCAGGCGGGTTCGAGCGCCGCCAGCGGGTGACCGACGGCGTCGGCCGCTGGGACGGCACACTCGCGCCGGACGGCCGCCAGCTGGCGCTGCTTCACTCGGCCGCGACCGCCCCGCCGGAGGTCTACACGGCGACGCTTGGCAGCGATGCGCGCCAGCGGACCAACTCGGTGACGGAGGCGTGGCAGGCGTACCCGTGGCGTGACGCCGAGATCGTCGAGATCCCCGCGAGCGACAGGGCCCGCGTCCCGGCCCGCATCTACCGCCCGGACGAGCCCAACGGCGCGGCCGTCTTCTTTGTCCACGGCGCCGGTTACCTCCAGAACGCGCACCGCTGGTGGAGCAGCTACCTCCGCGAGTACCAGTTCCACAACCTGCTGGCGGACCGGGGCTACCTGGTTCTCGATCTCGACTACCGCGCCAGCGCAGGGTACGGGCGCGACTGGCGGACGGCCGTCGCCGGCCATATAGGAGGGCGCGACCTTCAGGACTACGTCGACGCCAGCCGGTGGGTCGGGGAGGAGTTCGGCATCGACCCGGAGCGCGTCGCCATCTATGGTGGGTCCTACGGTGGCTTCCTCACGCTGATGGCCCTGTTCACCGAGCCGGAGCATTTCGGCAGCGGCGCGGCACTCCGCAGCGTGACCGACTGGGCGCACTACAACGACACGTACACCCGCAACATCCTCGGCACACCCGTCGAGGACCCGGAGGCGTTTGCGCGCTCGTCGCCCATCGAGTTCGCCAGCGGGCTGGAAGACCCGCTCCTCATGACGCACGGCCTCGTCGACGACAACGTGCAGCCGCAGGACATCTTCCGCCTGAGCCAGCGACTCATCGAGCTTGGCAAGCGCGACTGGGAGCTGGCGATCGCGCCGGTCGAGCCTCACGGCTACCGCCAACCCTCGTCCTGGGCCGACAAGCTCTCGCGCATCCTCGCCTTGATCGAGCGAACTGTGGGGCCGGATCGCGACATGGACGACACCGAAGGCTGACGGGCCGCCCGCTGGCGGTCTGCGCCCGGCGCAGTCAGGAGAACGGCGGCGTAGGTTGGCGTCCTCGCTTGCTCTGGTTCCCGGATGCCCCGTCGACTCGCGCCGCTTCTCGCCGTCCTGCTGATCGCATCTGCGTGCCGGGCACAGCGCTCGCCCACGTCGGCGCCCGTCCGCGCGGAGCGCGGCATGGTCGTCTCCGCCGAGGTCAACGCCTCCGCCGCTGGCGTCGAGGTGATGCAAGCGGGAGGCAACGCCGTCGACGCCGCCGTGGCCACCGGGTTTGCGCTGGCCGTCACGTTCCCAGTGGCCGGCAACATCGGCGGCGGCGGCTTCATGGTGATCCGCTTTCCCGACGGCACCGCCACCACGTTCGACTACCGCGAGATGGCGCCTGCTGGCGCTACGCGCGACATGTACGTCGACGTAGAGACAGGCCAGATCCGTCCCGACCTGAGCCGACGGGGTCACCTCGCCAGCGGGGTCCCGGGGGCTGTGGCGGGCATGCTCCAGGCCCACGAGCAGTACGGGCAAGCCCCGCTGGCGGACGTGCTGGCGCCCGCCATTCGCCTGGCAGAGGGCTACCCGCTGAGCCGCGCCGAGGCGGACCTGATGAACGCCTACGCCGAGCGGTTCGCCGCCTACCCAGGGACTGTCCGCCACTTTACCCAGGAGGGCGGATTCGAGGTGGGCGAGACGTTCCGACAGCCGGAGCTGGCCGAGGTGCTTCGCCGCATCCGGGACCGTGGACGCGACGGCTTCTACCGCGGCGAGACGGCGGATCTGCTCGTGGCCGAGATGGAGCGCGGGGAGGGCCTCATCACGCACGAGGACCTGGAGAACTACGTCGTCGTCGAGCGCCAGCCGGTCGAGGGCGACTACCGGGGCCACCGCATCCTCTCGATGCCGCCGCCGTCGTCGGGGGGCATCGCGCTCATCCAGATGCTCGACGCCGTCGAGCCATTCGATGTCGGCGCGCTCGGGTTCAACTCGTCCGCTACGGCTCACCTGATGGGGGAGGCCATGCGCCGCGCCTTTGCCGACCGCGCCGAGTTCCTGGGCGACCCCGACTTCTCGGACATCCCGACCGCCGGGCTCATCACGGAGGCCTACACGCGCCAGCGGATGGCGGACTTCGACCCGTCGCGGGCGGACTCGAGCACCGTCGTGGGAGCCGGGCGGCCGCGCGCGGAGTCGGCCCAGACCACGCACTACTCGGTCGTCGACGAGGACGGCCTGGCGGTGTCGGTCACGACGACGCTCAACGGCGGCTTCGGCTCGCTGGTCGTGGTGGAGGGCGCCGGGTTCTTCCTCAACAACGAGATGGACGACTTCACGAGCGCGCCCGGCCAGCCCAACATGTTCGGACTCGTGCAGGGGGAGGCCAACGCAATCGCGCCCGGCAAGCGGATGCTCTCGTCCATGACGCCCACCATCGTGGAAGACCCCGAGGGCCGCCTCATGCTGGTCGTCGGGAGCCCCGGTGGCCCTCGCATCATCACGTCGGTCTACCAGACGGTCCTGAACGTGATCGACCACGGCATGAACGTGCAGGAGGCCGTCGCGGCGCCGCGCGTGCACCACCAGTGGCTGCCAGACGTGCTCTACGTCGAGAACCAGGGGCTGGCGCTGGACGCCCTGGTGGCCCTTCAGGAGCGCGGGTGGGACGTGTCGGAGTCCGGCGGCTACTGGAGCCGGGTCGATGCCATCCAGGTGGTCTACGACGGGGAGCGCGCGACGACCGACCCGTCCGGGCTGGACGCGGTCGAGGCGCGCCAGCGGGGCCGCGTCTACGTCGGCGGGGCCGATCCGCGCGGTGAAGACGCGGCGGTCGGGTACTGAGGCAAGCCTCCTTGCTCGTGTTACCGAATCGTAATCACCGTGTGAGACTCAGGTTAGGCCTGCGTTAAGCATCCGTAGTTCCGTCCATTCCTTACTGGACCGGCCGCGCGCGCGCGATACGTTCCGGTCATCCGATGGGCGTCCTTTGGACCGCCCGCATTCGCAACACACACACTTCTATGCGAACTGCTTCCTTCGGCTGGCGGACGCTCGCGATCGTCGCGGCTGTCCTCTTCTCAGCCCCCGCCTATGCTCAGGCTGTCACGTCGTCGACCATCACGGGCACCGTGACCGACGCGGCTGGCCAGCCTCTCCCGAGCGCCAACGTCGTCGCCACGCACCTCCCGTCCGGTACCGAGTACGGCACTGCGTCCCGTGTCGACGGCTCATTCACGCTTCCGAACGTCCGCGTCGGCGGTCCATACCGCGTCCGGGCCACGTTCCTCGGCTTTAGGACGTTCGAAGAGGAAGGCTTCCGCCTCACCCTCGGTGATGCTCTTGAGCTCGACATCGTGCTCCAGGACGAGTCGGCCGAGCTTGGCGGCGTCGTGGTGGAGGCCGGTGGCCTGTTCGATCCCAACCGCTCGGGCGTCGACACCAACATCTCGTCGGAAGAAATCCTGTCCACGCCATCGATTGGCCGGGACGTTGCTGACTTCGTCCGCCTCACACCTCAGGCCTACGTCGACAACGACGACGATGACGGCCCCGCCATTTCCATCGCTGGCCAGAACAACCGATACAACGCCATCTACATCGATGGCGCGGTCAACAACGATGTGTTTGGCCTGAGCGCGCAGGGCACGAACGGTGGCCAGACCGGCTCGACGCCGATCTCGATTGACGCCATCGAGCAGTTCCAGGTGGCCCTCTCGCCGTTCTCCGTCACTCAGTCTGGCTTCACGGGGGGCGCGATCAACGCCGTCACGCGGTCGGGTACCAACCAGTTCGAAGGCTCGGTCTACGGCTTCTTCCGCAACGAGGACTTCGTCGGGAACACCCCCGGAATCCTCCTCGGTCCCGATGATGTAGCCCAGCCGGTCAACGAGTTCTCGGCCAACCGGTATGGCTTCCGTCTTGGCGGACCGATCATTCAAAACCAGCTGTTCTTCTTCGTCAACGGTGAGATTCTTCGCCGGGAGGACCCGTTGCCAGCGCAGCCGTATGCCGGCAACTCAGCAGGCCGGCTCGACCAGATCCGCCAGACGGTTCTCGACGAGTTTGGCTACGATGCCGGGACGTTCGGTGACAAGACCTCAACGCTTGACGACGATAAGTTTCTCGCAAAGCTGGACTGGAACATCAACCCATCGAACCGGCTGAGCGCCCGCTACAGCTACTCCGCGGCCGATAACACGGACAATTTCCAGACGCGAGCAAGCGCAGCCAACTTCTCCAACCAAGCTGAGTTCTTCCCGAACCGGACGAACTCACTAGCTGTCGAGTTGAACTCGACGTTCGGGTCGAGTGCAGCCAACAAACTCATCCTGGGGTACACCCGAGTGGAAGACGATCGTGGTGTAACGGGCGACCCGTTCCCGCAGGTTGAAATCGCGGACGGCGACGGCGACATCTTCCTGGGCTCTGAGCCGTTCTCGACGGCCAACGTCCTCAACCAGGACGTCCTCACGCTCACGAACAACTTCAACCTGTTTCGCGGAGCGCACACGCTGACCTTCGGGGCGAATGCGGAGTTCTTCTCGATTGCCAACCTGTTCATCCCGCGCAACTTTGGCTCGTACGAGTACAGCTCGACCGACGACTTCCTCCAGTCCGTCTGCGCGGCGGGTAGCGGATCTTCGACGTACTGCCAGCAGACATTCCCTGGTGGCCGTCCCGACCCGGTAAGTCCGTTCATTTACCAGCGCGGCTACTCGCTCGTCGATGGCATCGCTGGGGATGAGACGAGCGCCATCGGTGCCTTTGATGCGGCCCAGTTCGGCATTTACGCCCAAGACGAGTGGCGCGCAAGCGACCGACTCAACCTCTCGCTTGGTCTCCGGTTTGACGTTCCGGCTGTGCTGTCTGACCCGAATGCCGCGCCGGACGCACTCACTGCGACAGTTCCTGCCATCGAGCAGTTCTACGACCTGAATGGCGCTGAGCCTGGAAGTGCGCCCGCAGCGAACCTGTACATCTCACCGCGCTTTGGTTTCAACTACGACGCTGGAACCGACGAGCAGCCGATTCAACTCCGCGGTGGTACCGGCATCTTTGTTGGCCGGGTACCGTTCGTGTGGCCGGGTGGCATGTTTCTCAACAACGGCACCAACTCTGGCTTCGCGTTCCGGGCTGGCTTCCTGGGGAACAACTCGCTACCGGATGGCAGCCCGATCCCGTTCGTACCCGGTGTCCAGGACCAGTTCACCGGCTCCGACTTCGGCCAGGCGGACATTCCAAGCGGTCGGCTCGAGATCTTCGAAGACGACTTCCGCTACCCGACCGTCTGGCGGTCTGCGCTGGGCCTCGACCTTGGGCTCCCGGCCGGCTTTACCGGCACCCTGGAAGGGCAGTTCACGAAGACCCTGGAGAACATCCAGGTTGTCAACGTGAACCTCAACCCGAACTCGCTGGTGACGGTTGATGGGGAGGCCGGAGAGCGTCAGGTCTACTTCGGCGACGATATTGAGATCGACGACCGCTACTCGGCGATCCACCGCGTCGGCTCGACGAGCGCAGGGTACACGTACGACGTGACGGCTCGCGTCCAGAACGAGCTTCGCGACTTCATCCTCGAAGGCGATCGACTGTTCGTGAACCTCGCTTAC
>JBCDLV010000207.1:0-6168 GCA_038744895.1 Bacteroidota bacterium
AGCCGATCTCGGCTTGGCACCTGGAACGTCCTTCGCCTGCCTGGCGGAGACCATGCTGCTGGCGCTCGATGGACACGATGAGGACTTCTGCATCGGCCATCCGACGCTGGATCAGGCTCGCCACATGGAGCACCTGGCAACGCGACATCGGGACCTGGGCTTCGACCTTGCGCCTCCGCATGCTTTCGGGCGGCCTCTCGCCCTTCAGTGGGAACGTCAGCGCAGCCTCTCTACCACTCTTCTCGGCACCGCGTCCCTCTCCCCGTCACCTGCAATCCCCGTCCTGGCATGAGACCGCCCATTCGCATTGTTCTACTGGGTGGAGGGTATGCCACCGTGTTCGCCTACCGTCGCCTGAGACGACGACTCCGGCAGCAGATCGCGCGAGGCTCGGTCCAGGTTACTGTGGTGAGCCCCTTGCTCTCGCACGCCTTCCACGGGTGGACCGGAGAGGTACTCGCTGGCTTGATCCCCGAAGCCCACTCCGAAACGCCACTCCGCGATCTCTTCCCGGGTGCGAGGATCCTCTGCGCGAGGGCGGTTTCCGTGTGCCGGTCCTCTCGCCGGGTCCGCGTTCAAACCGGGCGAGACGGTCGAGGCGAGACCTACGATCTGCCGTACGATCATCTCCTGGTGGGCTTCGGTGCCCGTGACGCATCGGAGGGCGTTCCGGGACTTCAGCAGTTTGGCCACGGCGTCCGCGGTGCAGGCGGCATCTCGGCGTTTCGGGACCACGTCCTCGACAGCCTCGAACGAGCCGAGAGCGCCTCGACACCTCCCTCACAGGGCGCTCTCACGTTTGTCGTGGCAGGCGGAGGTTTCACCGGCGTCGAGCACGCCGCTGCCCTGGCAGAGCTTCTGCGCGCCGCACGGTCTCGCTATGGCGTGCTGAGGCACACCGTACCGCGCGTCGTGCTCGCCCACTCTGGCAACGCGCTTCTTCCGGACCTCCGTCCGCGCTTCGACCGACTGGCGAACTACGCGACACGCCAGCTGACCAATGCCGGCGTCGAGGTCCTGCTCAACACCCGTCTCGAATCGGTCGAGGCGGACCACGTCACCCTTTCAGACGACACCCAGATCGACTGCGCGGGCGTGCTGTCGACCATCGGGACGGGTCGAGTGCCACTGCCAGGGCTGCCAGACACCTCCGTGGCACCGTGCGGACGCATCCGCACCATCGACACGCTACGCGTCGAGGGCGACGACACGATCTGGGCCGCTGGCGATGCTGCGCGTGTTCCATTTCGCGGTGGCCCAGTGGCCTGCCCCGCGAACGCACTGTGGGCCATTCGGCAAGGGGAGCATGTCGGCGAGAACATCGCTCGATCCATTCGCGGGCGGACGGCCCGCCCCTTCCGCTACCGCGGTCTAGGCCAGGCTGCCAGCCTGGGAGTTGGCAGGGGAGTCATGGAACTGTACGGCGTGCAGGTCACCGGATGGCCGGCATGGATCGGACGGCTCGGGTTCTTCCTGTGGTTCATGCCGTCTCGGTCACAAGCCGCCCGCGTTGTCCTGGACTGGATGTTGGCGCCGTTCACGGCCCGCGACCTGGCACCGAGCGGATGGGCCACTGGACATGGACAACCCGATGCACACCCCTCGCCTGTCAGTGCGGTATCCGGCTCTCCCAAACGGCGATCCACCCCGGTCGATGGAGGGACGTGGCATGTTGTTCGCGAAACAGGCGTCCAGATGCAAACACTGGGTGGATAGAGACCGTCCGGCTGAGGACGGTAGCCCGCTGGCGGAGGCTTGGAGCTCAGCACAAGCCGGTCGCTCTCCGCAGCGCGACTACCTTGCGGACGCCCTCATCAGACCACGTCCATGCGCTCAAATACCGACGTGCGCCCGTCGACTCGATTTGCCCTCTTCGTTCTGGTGAGTGCGTGTGGCGTCGTCGGATGCCAAACGGTTGCAGGAGTCTCGTCTACCCCTCTCGTGTCCTGCGCCGACGTCCAGTTCGCAAACGACCGAGCCCGGCTGGCGGATGACATAGACGAGCCGCCAGTACCCGTCGGCGGCCTGGATGCGATTCAGGCACGCGTCCGGATCCCACGCGAAAGGATGCGTACGGCAACACCCGGTGGCCGATACGCGATTGTTCGAGCGGTTGTCGACACGACGGGCGCCGTCCGGTGCAGTGACGTGCTCTCGTCAGGGACCCGCGCCCAGGGAGAGGCCGCCCGTGAGGCCATCCACGAGAGCACGTTCACGCCGGGGCGCCACGAGGGCATCCTGACCGCCACCGTCCTCGACCTCCGCCTCGACGTCCGAGGTCAAGGTGTACCCGTGGTTGTCCCAGGCGACCAAATCGGAATGTGACGCAGGATCCCGCTGGCACTCGCCCGTCGCCAGCAGGGCCCAGGCGACTCTGCTCAGTGTGCGTCGAGCCAGTTGTCAGCGATGCCGACGTCGACCACCACAGGCACCTCGCCGAGCGGTAGCGCCTCGCGCATCTCGTGCCGCACGAACGCAGACACGGCGTCGGTCTCGCCCTCCGGCACCTCGAACACGAGCTCGTCGTGGACCTGGAGGATCATCCGCGCGTCTGTCGAGACCTCCGCCAGCCCGGCGTGGATGCTCACCATGGCCCGCTTGATCATGTCGGCCTGCGTGCCCTGGATCGGCATGTTGACCGCGATGCGCTCGGCGTAGGCGCGGTCGTTGGGATTGCGGCTGGTGATCTGCGGCACGTAGCGACGCCGGCCGAGGAGCGTCTCGACGTAGCCGCGGTCGCGCGCCTCCTCGATCAGCCCGTCGAGGAACTGGATGACCTGCGGATACGACTGGCGGTACTGGTCGATGAGCTCCTGCGCTTCCGAGTTGCCGATCCGGAGCCGCTGCGCCAGCCCGAAGGCGGAGATGCCGTACGGGATGCCGTAGTTGACCTGCTTGACGCGGCTCCGCTGGCCGCGTGTGACCTCGTCGTACGGGACGTCGAATACGCGAGATGCCGTGGCCGTGTGGATGTCTTTGTTCTCGGCGAAAGCCTGGACGAGGTCCGGGTCCTCCGACATGTGGGCGATGATGCGGAGCTCGATCTGCGCGTAGTCGGCCGCCAGCAGGACCGAGCCCGGCTCGGCCACAAACGCGCGGCGGATCTCCTTCCCCATATCCGTCCGGATGGGGATGTTCTGGAGGTTGGGGTTCGACGATGAAAGCCGCCCGGTGGCCGTGACCGTCTGGTTGAAGTCGGTGTGGACGCGGCCCGTGTCGGGGTGGATGAGCTCCGGCAGACGGTCCACGTAGGTCGACTTGAGCTTCGAGACCTTGCGCCAGTCCAGCACCAGCGCGGGCAGAGGATGCTCCTGCGCCAGCTCGGCGAGCACCTTCTCGTCGGTCTTTGGCTTGCCCGTCTTGGTCTTGCCGAGCGGCTGGAGCCCGATGCCGAACGTCGGCGCCTCCTCCGCCAGCTGTTTCTTGGTCTTGGGCTTGGCGTCGGGGTCCCCCTCGACCTCCCCGGCCTCGTTGTCCTTGACGTCCTGGACCCACCGCTCGTACGCGGCGCGGTCCTCATCCGTGGGCGGATCGTTGAAGAGCACCTCGCCGAGTTGCTTCGTCGACCCGATCCCAAACGCACGGCCTGCCAGAGCGTAGATCTCCGTCTCGGTCTCCGCCAGCTGGCGGTCGAGGTCGGCGCGGATGTCGGCGAGGACGTGCTCGTCGATCTTAACGCCGGCCATCTCCATCGCGGCCAGGACCGGGACGAGGGGGAACTCGATCTCCTCCGCGATCTGGAGCAGGCGCCCCTCTCCCCCATCGACCTCGCGGAGCGCCTCCGTCAGCACGGACACCAGTCGGAGGGAGATATCCGCGTCCTCGCAGGCGTACGGGCCGACATCCTCGACCGGTACCTGATCCATCGTGAGGGCATTCTTTCCCGTCCCGATGAGGTCCGTGATGGGCTGCGGGCGGTAGTTGAGGTGGAAGCTGGAGACGTCGTCCAGCTTGTGACTCGCCTCGGGGTTGAGGAGGTAGTGCGCCACCATCGTGTCGAACAGGTCGCCGCGCACCGCCACGCCCTGCCGCGCCAGCACCTCGATGTCGTACTTCAGGTTGTGGCCCACCTTGGGGAGTCCCGGGTCTTCGATCCGCTGGCGGATGGCATCGAGCGCGGCATCCTGGGGCGTGCCGTCTGGGATCGGCGTCGGGATGTAGACCGCGCGCTTCTCGGTCGCTGCGAGGGAGACGCCCACGAGGTCGGCGCGCATCGGGTCGGTCGAGGTCGTCTCGGTATCGAACGACAGCCGCTCGGCGGACGCCAGCAGGTCGGAGGCCAGCGACAGCTCATCCCGCTCGTAGACGGTCTGGTACTGGACCGCGTCCTCGTCCATCGCCGTGACGGGTTCGTACGGGCCGAAGTCGAACGACAGCGAGGGATCGTCCGCCGGGAGCGTCGTGAGGGCACGTCCTGGCTTCCCATCGGCCCGCTGGCGCGAGCGGCCCGCGGCGTAGTCGCGCACGCGGTTGCGGAGTCGCGTCCCGAAGCCGACCTCGTTGAACAGGTCCTCGACGGCATCGAGGTCTGGGTCGGTGCGGCGGAGCGTGTGCCAGTCGAGAGGCCCTCCGTCCGGCCCAGAGAGCTCTACGTCGGTGCGGATGGTGACCAACTGCTTCGAGAGCCGCGCGTCGTCGGCGTGGTCGGTCATGCCCTCGCGGGCGCGCTTGCCTTTCAAGTCGTCGGCGTGCTCGATCAGGGTCTCGACGTCGCCATACTCGTCGATGAGCTTGACCGCGGTCTTCTCGCCGATGCCGGGCACGCCGGGCACGTTGTCGGAGCTGTCGCCGATGAGCGCCAGCAGGTCGATGAATTGGTGCGGCTCCAGCCCGCCGTACTTCTCGCGGAAGGTCTCCGGCGTCTCGCGGTCGAAGGTCTCGCCCATGTAGGGCGGGCGCAGCATCGAGACCCGGTCCGAGAGCAGCTGGCGAAAGTCCTTGTCGGCCGAGAAGATGACCGCGTCGACGCCCTCGTCCTCGGCGCGCTTGGCGAGCGTTCCGATCACGTCGTCGGCCTCGACACCTTCGACTTCGAGCACCGGGATGTCGAACGCCTCGACGAGCCGCTTGACCAGCGGGATGTTGCTCTTGATCTCGTCCGGCATCGGCGGCCGGTGGGCCTTGTAATCGTCGTAGAGCTGGTCGCGGAAGGTGGGCGCGCCGCCGATCTTGTCGAAGACGACGGCGATCTGTTCGGGCTGTTCGTCTTCGAGCAGCTTGAGGAGGGCGCTCGTGAAGCCGTAGAGCGTGCGCGTGTCGGTGCCGTCGGGCGCGTTGAGCGTCGCGTTCTTCATCGAGAAGAAGGCGCGGTAGGCGAGCGCCATCGCGTCGGCCAGGAAGAGCGTCTCGCGGGCGTCGTCGCGCTCGACGGCCGCCAGCGGGTCGTCGAGGTCGTCGGGCAAGGACACGTCCAAGGACGCTTCGGGCGGCGGGGCGCCGTCGCCAGCGGGCGCGTCGGCGGAGGTGTCGTCGAAGAGGGAGGGCTGGTCGGCCATCGGGCGGCGGGTCGTCGGTCGGGAGGCTACGCTAACACCGGTCGGTGCCGACGGGTTGTCTCACCAGGCGTCCCCCGCTGGCGGTCGCCAGCGGATCGCGCGACCTTGCGGCATGGCCGACCGCATCGTCTCCCTGCTCCCCAGCGCCACCGAGATCGTCTGCGCGCTCGGGCTCGCCGACCGGCTCGTCGGGGTGACCCACGAGTGCGACTACCCGCTTGAGGTCCGAGGCCTGCCCGTCGTCACGCAGACGCGGATTCCGCACTCGGCCACCAGCGCCGAGATCGACGCCCTCGTGCGGGAGCAGCTGGCGACGCAGGACGCGCTCTACACACTCGACGAGGACCGGCTGGCGCAGCTGGCGCCGGACCTGATCGTGACGCAGGCGCTGTGCGACGTATGCGCCGTCGCCGAGGCCGAAGTCGCTGCAGCGGCGTGTCAGCTGGCGGATGCGCCGCCCGTGCTCAACCTGGAGCCGATGACGCTGGCCGATGTGCTGGCGTCTGTCCGCGTCGTCGGAGATGCCGCTGGCGTCGATGCCGAGCCGATCGTGGCGGCGATGGAGGCGCGTATCGAAGCCGTGCGGTCTGCCGTCGAGGGTCGCCCTCGGCCGCGGGTCGCGCTGCTGGAGTGGCTCGACCCGCCATTCTCCGGGGGCCACTGGAACCCAGAG
>JBCDLV010000208.1:0-6088 GCA_038744895.1 Bacteroidota bacterium
CGGTTGTAGTGCGATGCCATCACGGCTCCGTAGGCCCCCGTGGTGCCGATCAACACGACGTCTCCTTCGACCGCTTCCGGGAACGGGCGGCCGTGCGCGAACGCGTCGCCCGACTCGCAGATGGGGCCGACGATCTCGGCCAGGCCTGCCGTGGGCGCGTCCAGGCGCGTGAGGTTGACGATGTCGTGGTGCGCGCCGTAGAGCGCGGGCCGAACGAGCGAGTTCATGCCCGCGTCCAGTCCCACGTAGCGGACGTCCCCTTTGTGCTTGATCTGGGTGACGCACGCCAGCAGGACACCGGCCTCGGCCACGAGGTAGCGGCCCGGCTCGACCCATACATCGAATGCTGGCTTCTCGGCGCGAAAGGCGGCCAGGGCGCGGCCCGCTGCCTGGAGGTCGAAGGGCGCATCGCCGCCCGTCGGAACGGGGAGCCCGCCGCCGACATCCAGAACGCGGACCTCTGGGAAGTACGCCTCGGCGTGCATCGCCAGCGTTCGCGCCGTTTGCGCCCACGCGTCGGGCTCGTCGACGCCGGAGCCGACGTGCGCGTGGAGCCCCACCACCCGAACGCCCCGCTGGCGCGCGGCGCGCGCCAGCGGGCCGAGGTCCGCCGGGTCGACGCCGAACTTGGACGTGGCGCCAGCGGTGCGGACGTGGGCATGGTGCCCCTTTCCGACGCCGGGGTCGACGCGAACGAACACGTCGTGGCCAGCCCACACCTCGGGCCATGCGGCCAGCGTGGTCGCGTTGTCGAGTGTGACGCGCACGCCGAGCGCGAGCGCCTCGCTGACTTCGGCGCGAGGCGCAAAATTGGGCGTGTACAGCACGCCGGCCGGGTCGAGCTCCGGCAGAAGCGCCAGCACATGCCGAACCTCGTCGAGGGAGACGCACTCCGGATGGAGACCCTCGGATGCCAGCACGCGGACCACATCGGCGTGTCCGTTGGCTTTGACGGCATAGTGATGGCGCGCCGCCGGGACCGCCGACTTCAGGCGTCTCGCCCGGTCGCGGACCGTGTCGAGATCGTAGACGTAGCGCGGCGTACCGGTGGCCGCGAGGGCGAGGAGATCGTCGCGGCGGTCCTTCCACCAGGGGGCATCGGTCACGGCGCGCAGGGGCGAGGAGCTGCAAGCTCTCCACGGCACGGTCACCGCGCCCGGAAAACCGCAGCATGCCCGAGGTCAGCCGCCGATATGGATCCGCAGCTCCTGGCGACGGCCCCGCTGGCGGAGCTTGCGGAGCGCCTTCTCCTTGATCTGGCGGACGCGCTCGCGTGTGAGCGAGAACTCCTGCCCGATCTCCTCCAGCGTCATCGGCGACTCGCGTCCGATCCCGAAGTAGAGCCTCGTGATCTCGGCTTCGCGCGGGTTCAGCCCTGCCAGCGCACGCTCGACGTCGATCTTTAGGCTCTCGCCGACGAGCGCGTCGTCGGGCGAGTCGTCGCCGGCGTCTTCCAGAATGTCCAGAAGGCTGTTGTCATCGTCCTCGCCGAAGGGCTCGTCCACCGAGAGCGACCGCGCCTGGTGCCGGAGGGCGTCCTCGATCTTCTTCGGGGGGAGGTCCAGCTCTGCCGCCAGCTCGTCGACGTTGGGAGGCCGCTTGTACGTCTGCGCCAGCCGCGCCGATGCCTTGCGGATCTTCGAGATCGTCCCGATTCGGTTGAGCGGGAGGCGGACCGTCCGGCTCTGCTCGGCGAGGGCCTGCAGAATGGCCTGACGGATCCACCAGACGGCGTACGAGATGAACTTGAACCCCCTCGTCTCGTCGAAGCGCTGGGCCGCCTTGATGAGGCCGTAGTTGCCCTCGTTGATCAGGTCGCTCAGGGTAAGGCCTTGCCCCTGGTACTTCTTCGCGACCGAGACCACGAACCGAAGGTTCGAGCGGACCATCTTGTGAAGCGCCTCCTCGTCGCCGGCTTTGATCCGGATGGCGAGCTCAACCTCGTCCTCGGCTGTCAGGAGCGAGATCTGCCCGATCTCCTGGAGGTACTGGTCCAGCATCTGCTGGGTGCGGGGTACGTACATGGCGCGGCCCGGGGGGTGGCTGGCGAGGAAGGGTTCTACAGAGGCAGAACGGGGGGGTCTGGGGGAGCCGGAAGCCGCGTCAATCGCGGCAGAGCGAAAGTGTACGCTCAGTTGTGCGAATTGTGTACGACACGTGAAGGCACGAGGGTTCCCCGGCATTCCGGATGGCCCTACTCCCGGTTTGGCTGTCCCGGACTGGCCTAGACCGGGTCGTAGCTTCGAGGCCCACATGTCTGCCCTCGCCACCGACTCGCCAGCCGTGGTCCTCGACTGCCGAGGACGCCCGCTGGCGGCCGGGCCAGGAGCCGGCCACATCGTCGGGGTGCTGAACGTCACGCCGGACTCGTTCTCCGACGGCGGTCGCTACGACACCGTCCACGCCGCCGTGGACCGTGCTGGCGCCATGGCGGAGGAGGGAGCCATTCTGGTCGATGTCGGCGGCGAGTCGACGCGGCCGGGGGCGCCCCCTGTGGGCCTGGACGAGGAGCTGCGGCGCGTGGTGCCCGCCATCGAGGCCATTGCGAAAGAGCTGCCCCACCTCCTGATCTCTGTCGACACCACGAAGGGGGCCGTCGCGCGCGAGGCTCTGCGGGCAGGCGCACACATGGTCAACGACGTGACGGGTCTGCGCGACGGGATCGGCACAGCGGTCGCGGCGGCGGAGTACGGCGCGCCGCTCGTGGTCATGCACTCGCTCTCGAAGACCGGCGGCACCGCGCCAGCGGGGGCCTACCGCGACGTAGTGGGCGATGTGGCTCGCGGGCTGCGCCAGTCGGTCGAGCGCGCCACCTCCGCAGGAGTCCGCGACGTGATCGTAGATCCCGGGTTCGGGTTCGGGAAGACGGTCGCCCAGAACCTCCGGCTGATCGAGGAGCTCGACCGTCTCGTGGCGGAGGGCCACCCGGTCTACATCGGCGTGTCCCGGAAGAGCACCGTCGGCGTCGTGCTGGGCACGCCAGCGGAGCCCGCACCGGTCGACAAGCGCCTGTTCGGGTCGCTGGGGCTGGCCGCGCTGGCAGTCGTGCGCGGCGCCGCGTTCGTGCGCGTCCACGATGTGCGGCAAACTGCGGAGGTGGTCCACGTGATTCGGGCGGCTCGCGAGGCGTCCAGTGTCGGGGACCGCTCATGACGCTGCCGCTCCTCGACGCCCTCTTCCACATCGGCTTCGTCCCCGTCGAGGAGAAGGACCTGCTCGACATCGCCATCATGGCGGTGCTGGTGTACCAGGGCTACCGCCTGATCCGAGGCACCATCGCCGTCCAGGTAGCCGTGGCGCTGCTGGGCATCTACGCCGTCAATGAGATCGTTCGCTTCATCGGCCTGACGACGCTGTCGACCGTGTTCGGCGCCGTCGGCGACGTGTTCGTGCTGGCGCTGCTGATCCTGTTCGCTCCCGAGATCCGCCAGGCGCTGTTTCTCCTCGGCCGCAACCCGCTGGTCCGGCGGCTCGTGACGCAGCCGCCGCGCCAGAAGATCACCGACGAGGTAATGGCGGCCATCCAGGAGATGAGCCGCGACCGCGTCGGGAGCTTGATCGCGTTCGCCCGCAGCACCGGGCTCCGCAACTACATCGAAAGCGGGACCCAAATCTCGGCCGACGTCGAGCGGGACCTGCTCACGGCCATCTTCTTTCCCAACAGCCCGCTTCACGACGGCGCCGTGATCGTGCAGGGGCAGAAAGTGGAAGCGGCGCGCTGCATCCTGCCGGTCTCCGACGCGCGCCACCTCGATGCGCACCTCGGGCTCCGTCACCGCGCCGCTGTCGGACTCACCGAGCGAACCGACGCGTTCGTCATCGTCACGAGCGAGGAGACTGGCCGCATCTCCGTCGCCGAGAACGGGCGGCTCGACGTGGGCCTCTCTCTCGCGGAGGTCGAGAAGCGACTGCTCGACGCGTTCTCCCCGGACCGCGGGACTGCGACCGAGGACACCGTGGCTCCGTCTTCCTCGCCAGCGACGTAGTGTCTCTTACGGATCGACAGGCCACCCGCCGCCGCCGCCAGCTGGTGGACCTCCTCCGCAGCAAGGGCATCGCCGACGAGCGTGTGCTCGGCGCTATCGGGGCGGTACCGCGCCACCGGTTCATCCCGGACTCTAGCCTCCTTCAACAGGCCTACCACGACGTCTCGGTCCCCATCGGGAAGGGACAGACGATCTCTCAGCCGTACACCGTCGCCCGCATGACGGAACTGCTGGCGGTCCGCCCCGGCGAGCGTGTCCTGGAGGTGGGAACGGGAAGTGGATACCAGGCAGCCGTCCTGGTGGCACTCGGCGCGCGGGTGTTCTCGATCGAGCGCAAAGCCTACCTCCTGGACCTGACGCTCCGCGTCTTCGACGCGTTGAGCATCGACGTGCGGACGCGGGTCGGCGACGGGACGTACGGGTGGCCCGGCTACGCGCCGTTCGACGCGATCGTGGTCACCGCTGGCGGCCCGACCGTTCCCGCGGAGCTCCTAGAGCAACTGCGACCGCCAGCGGAGGGCCGCCCGAATGCCCGAATGCTGATCCCCGTCGGCCCGCCGAAGAGCCAGGTGCTGCACCGGATCACCCGCATCGGCGAGGGCGCGACCGACATCGTGGACGAGACATTCGACGGCGTCTCCTTCGTCCCGCTGGTCCGCGACGCGTAGCCTGGTACGTCATGCCGTCGTTTCTCCGCCGCCTGCTCCAGGGCCTGCTCATGGGCGCTGCCGACATCATCCCCGGTGTCAGCGGTGGCACGATGGCGCTGATCGTCGGCATCTACAAGGACCTGATCGGGGCCATCGGCGATGGGTTCTCCGCCGTGCTAACGCTCGTGCGCGGGCGGTTCGGCGACGCCATCCGGGGGATCCGTCAGCTGGACTGGGGCCTCCTACTCCCGGTGGCCGCCGGCATCCTGACGGCGATTGCGCTGGGCTCGCTGTTCGTGCCGGAGCTGCTGGAGCGATACCCGACCGAGTGCCGCGCGCTGTTCTTCGGGCTCGTCGCGGCGTCACTGATCATCCCGTGGCGCGAGCGCCACGCGCACCACACCTGGCACTATGGCGTGGCGGCCGTCGCCGCTGTGGCCGCCTTTCTGCTGGTCGGCCTGCCGCGAAGCGGAGACGCCGCCGACCCGTCCGCGTGGCGCATCGCGGGGACCGCAGCCGTCGCCATCAACGCCATGATCTTACCTGGCGTGAGCGGGGCGTTTCTCCTGGAGGTGTTCGGGCTGTACCGGCCCACGCTGGAGGCGCTGCGCGCCCTCGACGTGGGCTACGTCGCGACCTTCGCCGCTGGCGCGGGGATCGGACTGGGCTTGGCCGCCAAGGGACTCGGCTGGCTCCTCGACCGCTACCACGACCTGACGATGACGGTGCTGGTAGGCCTGCTGGCGGGGTCGCTCCGCGCGCTCTGGCCGTGGGTCGCCTTCGTCGAGCACACGAGCTCCGATGGCACCGTGGAGCGCATCCCAGACCCCTCGACGCTCCTCGCGCCAGGCCCGGACTGGCCGCTGGTGCTGATGCTCGCCGTGGCCGGCTTCGCTGCCGTAACCGCCCTCTCCTGGGTCGGCCGCAGGCGCTTCGCCAGCGGGACGGCGTAGCGCGCCTCAGTCGACGCCCAGGGCCTTGTGCGTCTGGACGGAGACGCGCCAGCGGGGGTCCTCGAACACGAGGTCGAGGGCGAGGCGCGTGGCCTCCGCCAGCCGGGGGCCATCTTCGGGCTGGAGCCACAGCGCGCGGCGCCGGGCGGCGCCCTCGCCGTGCGGGCGGACGCGCTCGGCGAGCGACGCGTACGCCTCGGGCCGGTAGTCCGGGACGACCAGCTTGAGCTCGTCGCAGACCTCGATTACCGTCCGCTCGGTTGCGAGCTTCGGGCTGCACACGATCCAGTCGGGCCAGTCGGGCTCGTCGCCGAACGCGTCCGCCAGGCGCTGGGTGCCGTTCGTCTCGACGGCCACGGTGAACCCTGCGGCGCGAAGGGCCGACACGAGCGCGGCGTCGGCCTGGAGCAGCGGCTCGCCGCCGGTGAGCACGCAGAACCGGACCGGGCCGGCCACATCCACGGCCTGGGCCGTTACCGCCTCGGCGGACAGCTTGACG
>JBCDLV010000209.1:0-6070 GCA_038744895.1 Bacteroidota bacterium
AGGCGAATCGCGCGTGGCCGCCAGGCATCGAGGGGCCAGTCCGTGGCTTGCGTAGGTCCTGGCTCCGCTCGCCAGCGGGCGAGATCGCGGGGCGCCAGTTCCAAAACAAACGCCCGGTCGAGCACCTTTCGACTGAAGACGTGCGCGCTTTCGTCCACGTTGACAGTCCCCACGAGGCCGAGTGTCGGTGGCAGTCGGACAGCCTGCCACGTCGCGTCGTCATGCGGCAACCGGTCGGTCAGCAGTGGCGGGGTCTCATAGCCTCCAGGTGCCTGAGAGCGCTGCTCCATCCGAGACAGCACCTCGGCGAGGTAATGCTCCGGCCGGCCGAGGTTCATCTCGTCAAGCACGAGCGTGTGGTACCGGTCGCCAGCGGATGCCTCCTGGGCTGCTCGGAGCACAGCGCCCGGTCTGAACTGGCCAGACAAGTCCGTATAGCCCATCGTCTCGGCAGGGTCGGTCCAGTCTGGGCGCACGGGGAGCACGATTGCTGCTCCGCCGGTGGCCTCCGAGACGAGGACTGGCAGCTTACTCTTTCCGACGCCGGTCACGCCCGCCAGCAGGACGAACGGCTTGGTCCGCAGCGCAGTGACGTAGGCGGCTACCTCCCAGGGCTCGAACTGGAATCCACGAGACCCGATGGCCTGGGACAGCTGGCGCAGCGCGCTGTCGCGGTCGAAGGTCGAGGCGTCGTAGCCCGTCGCGGGCTCGGCGACCTGAGCGACCGTGGGTCCAGCGTCCCGTGCGTCGCGGACCGCCTCGACGGCAGCCATCAGGGTATCCGGGTCGGTCCCCAGGCGAGCCTGGATCACGAACTCTAGCACCTTCCCGTCGATTGGCGGGAGCGGATGGACGACCTGCTGAACGACGCGCCGGAACCGTGCTCCCGAGGGCACCTCGGGATAGTCCTCCAAGACACGCAGGTGGTCCACGACGCCGTCGCGCGAGATCCAGGCTTCGCTCGGGAGCACGGCCACCGGGTGAACGCGGACGCGATGCGGCATGTGGCGGCCCGGAGCTAGCGCCGTGGCATCCTCGAACGGCTCTCCGACGACCTCGAACTCTCCGACGATGGCGCCGCGTCCTGAGAGGTAGACGAACACGCGGTCGCCTGCCGCCATGTCTGCCAGCCGAGGACGCCCTTGCCTGCGCAGTGCGAGCGTCCCTGTGCGGACGGCCGCAGGGTACACGTCGGGAGGAATCGACCAGAGCCAGTAGGTCATGGACACGCAGAGCGGAGCCGAAGGTACCGGATCGCGACCGCAGCACCGCGCCAGCGGGCGAACTCAGCACGGAGGACAGGGTACGTGGCTTCCTACGACGCACCGTTGTCAGCCCTCGGCCCGAGGTTTCCCGGCTGCCCTACTGCGACCCATGGCCACGATTCAGCGCATCGACTCGCCCTTTCAGCTCTCGACGACGTTCCAGCCGATGGGCGACCAGCCGCGAGCCATCGGAGAGCTGACCGAGGGGCTGTTCCGTGGCGACCCGTACCAGACGCTCCTCGGGGCGACGGGGACCGGCAAGACGTTCACGATGGCCAACGTCATCCGCAACGTGGGCAAGCCGACGCTGGTAATCTCACACAACAAGACGCTCGCGGCTCAGCTCTACGCTGAGTTCCGGCAGTTCTTCCCCGAGAACGCCGTCGAGTTCTTCATCTCGTACTACGACTACTACCAGCCCGAGGCCTACATCGTCTCGTCGGACACGTACATCGAGAAGGACATGGCGATCAACGAGGAGATCGACCGGCTCCGGCTTCGGGCGACCTCGGCGCTCGTTTCCGGCCGCCAGGACGTCGTGATCGTCGCCAGCGTGTCGTGCATCTACGGGCTCGGTAACCCGGACGAGTACAAGAAGCGGATCGTCCAGGTGACGCCGGGGCAGGAGCGTGACCGCGACGCGCTGCTGATGGAGCTCGTCCACGTGTTCTACAACCGCAACGATCTCGACTTCTCGCCTGGCACGTTCCGCGTGCGTGGCGACGTGGTCGAGGTGTTCCCAGCCTACTTCGAGGACCAGGCCTACCGTATCGTGTTCTGGGGAGACGAGGTCGAGCGCGTCGCCCGCATCAACCCCGTCACCGGCGACGAGCTGGCGCTGGAGTCCGACACGCTGACCATCTACCCGGCGAAGCACTTCGTGACGCCCCAGGACCAGGTGGACCGTGCCATCGCCGGCATCGAGGAGGAGCTCCGCTGGCGCCTGGCGATCCTGCGAAACGAAGGCAACGACGTGGCCGCCCAGCGGCTGGAGCAGCGGACGCTCTTCGACATCGAGATGATCAAGGAGATCGGCTACTGCTCCGGCATCGAGAACTACAGCCGCCACATGGACGGCCGCGAGCCCGGCACGCGCCCCTACTGCCTGCTCGACTACTTCCAGAAGAACCACGGCGACGACTGGCAGATCGTGATCGACGAGAGCCACGTGACCGTTCCGCAGGTCCGCGGCATGTACAACGGCGACCGCGCGCGCAAGCTGAACCTCGTCGAGCACGGGTTCCGCCTGCCGAGCGCGATGGACAACCGCCCGCTCACGTTCGAGGAGTTCGAGACCTTCCACCACAGCGTCACCTTCGTCTCGGCCACGCCAGCGGACTACGAACTGGAGCAGTCGGGCGGCGTGGTCGTGGAGCAGATCATCCGGCCGACGGGCATCCTCGACCCGCAGGTCGAGGTGCGGCCCGTCGACGGCCAGATCGACGACCTGCTGGCGGAGATCCGCGACCGCGTGACCGCTGGCGGACGCGTCCTGGTCACGACGCTCACGAAGCGCATGTCGGAGGACTTGACCGACTATCTCGACAGCTTCGGCGTGCGCGTGCGTTACCTCCACTCCGACATCGACGCGCTGGAACGTGTCGATATCCTGCGCGACCTCCGCCTCGGGGAGTTCGACGTGCTGGTGGGCATCAACCTGCTCCGTGAGGGGCTCGACCTGCCGGAGGTGAACCTGGTGGCCATTCTGGACGCCGACAAGGAGGGCTTCCTCCGGTCGGAGCGCTCGCTGATTCAGACCGCCGGACGCGCCGCCCGCAACGCCGATTCGCTGGTGGTCCTCTACGCGGACCACGTGACGGATTCGATGGCGCGGATGATGGAGGAGACCGACCGGCGTCGCGAGATCCAGGAGGCTTACAACGACGAGCACGGCATCGTCCCGCAGACGGTCACCAAGTCGATCGACGAGGTCCGCCGAGGCACACTCGTGGCGGACCACAAGGCCGAGCAGGACGAGCGCAAGGCCAAGCAAGGCACGACCTACTACGCGGGCCCCGAGCAGTTGCCCAAGGTGGCCGACCCCGTCGTCAAGTACCTCACCGACGATCAGAAGCGGGACCTGGTGGCCCAGCTCACACGCGAGATGGACTCGGCGGCCGAGAACCTGGAGTTCGAGAAGGCCGCCGAGCTCCGCGACTCCATCGCCCAGATCGAGGCCGAGCTGGCCGCCTAAGCTCTCTCCGGAGGCCCACGCCCGGCGCCTGGTCTGACCGCTGCGCGGCCGCGCGCTTTCGGGCCGCCAGCGGGCTACCAGTCCGGCTTCTGGCGGTTCTTCTTGGTCTCGGCCCGCTGGCGCTTGGCGTCGAGGCGGCGACGCCTGGATGCCTTCGTGGGCTTCGTGGCGCGTCGCGGCGTCACGGGCTTCGTCGCGTCCAGCAGCCGCCGTCGAAGCTCCTGAACCGCGAGGGCCTTGTTGCGGAACTGGCTCCGCGAGCGCCGTGCCTGGACCACCGTGCCCGACGGCCGGTGCGTGAGGCGGACGCCCGTCTCCACCTTGTTGGCGCGCTGTCCGCCCTTGGTACCTGCCGAGAGGGTCTCGACGTCGCACTCCGCCAGCAGGGCGTCGTCGTCGTCGGGGATGTCGGCGCGGGTCACAGTAGGGCGAGGAGGACTGAGAAACGTACGGGCGTGGGCCCTTGTCCGGTCCCTCAGCCTGGACCGCTCAGGCACTCTGCCGCGCCGAACGACGCCAGCGGAGGCATGTGGCCGCGGCCGAGAGCTGTGCAACGAGATGGGCAGGCGCGGCGAGAAGTGTCCTGGCTCACCCCGGACGCACTACGACCCGGACCAAAGCGACGGGCTGGACCAGGACGAACCTGCTCTCGGCCGCACAGGGCGCGCTCCTGGTCGGGCTGATCTGGGTCGAGCGCATGAGGACCCGCTGGCGAGCACGTCCGTCCCCCTTTGGCGTTGGGATCGCGGTCTACGGCGTGCTCTACTTAATCTTCCGTGGCCTCTACGCACACGGCCACCTCGGTCGGGTGAAGATGAAGGCGCCCCGGCGCAGACCGTCAAGCGGACCCACAAGCGGCACCACCAATCCTTGAAAACGTGCGGCCAGGAGCCGTACGGCCTCTTTCTGTTTCCCCCGTCGATGGGGTGCCGGTTCCAGCGGAAGCGGGACCGCGCCCGGTAGCGCCGCGCTGGCGGAGAGCGCCCGCCAGCCGAACGGGACGATCCGCGACGGGACGACAGGCTACCCTCCAGCGATGCGCTGGACTGCCCTCCTGCTCATGCTCGTCGGCTGCGACGCTCGCGTGCGGTACCGGTTAGAGGTCGTCAACCGGACACCGGTCGAGGCCGTGGTCACGGTCGGCTTCGCGCGTGGCGACTCGGTGGTGACGCTGGCGCCAGACGCAACGGCGATCGTGGTGGAGGTAGACGCGCTCAACCGTGGCGTGCAGCCATACTTCCGCGAGGGCGACACGATCTGGTGGCTCCGATTCCTCACGGCCGTCGACGCCTCCGGACGCTCCCTCGGGGACAGCCTGCGCCTCGTGGACCGCTGGCGATTCTCGCGGTCGGACACCGTCGGCGTGTACCGACTCGTGTTGGAGTAGCCGTCAGAACCCGGCCGGATCGCCCTCGGCCGGACACGACACGCCAAGCGCCACGCCGAGCACGAGGTAGGTCCCGCCTTCAGGACGAGCGAGGAAGCGTCCTTGGATCTCCTGCCCGCCAGCGGTCGGGCACAGCCCGACCGACCATTCCCTGCCCGGCCGGTCGCGGCTCGCATTCCAGACCTGCCAGCCGGTGGGCGCGTCGTCGACATACGCCGCATGCCTCTCCGCTGGCTCGTCCGAGAGCATCGCCATCGAGAACACGCTCTCGCCGAGCCAGCGGACGGAGCCGAGGACGACAGCGTCGGCAGGGAACAGCACGCGCGGAATCTCGGGTGCTGTCTCATCCCCCACAACTTTGACCGTCGCCGTGACGTCGCTGATGCCGAGGACGAACGCTTCGAGGAGGTCGGCGGGGACGCGGTCCTGCGCGACAGCCGGAGCGGCGAGACAGACGAGCAGGATGAGTCGGTGCATCGGTCGGGCGGAGACCTCTCCAGCGTAGCGATCGGTCGCAGGTCTGATCGACCCGTTTCCCCCGGCCCGTGCCACGCCCTGTGCCGCTGGCGGACAGGGTCCGCCAGCCGAACGGGTCTAAGGGATCAGTCAGCGGCCCGCAAGGGTCGCGATCTCCACATGCGGTCCGTGAGGGCGAACGGTGACGACAGCCGCCGCCTCGCTGTCACAGTCGGGCGGGGAGGACTGAGGGACGTACGAGCGTCGCCTTGGTCCGGTCCCCTCAGCGGTCGTCGACGGTGACCACCATGGCACGCAGGCGGTACTCAGCCTCCTCTACCGAGCGGATCAGGAGAGAGGCCGCGACCGGCCCCACGTCGTGATTCTTCGTCCAAGCGGAGGTCGCAAAGTCGGCCGTCACGTTCTCCCCCACGGCCGTCCATCCGGCGGCTTCCATCTGACGTCCGTAATGGGTCATGAGGTCAGAGATGGCGTACTCGCTGATGAGCTCCGCTTCAGAATCGTAGTTGTCGGTACCGCCGCCGCCACCTCGTGTAGCCTGGAAATCCCCTACTGGCGGTTCGAGACGCGGAAGCACATCGCTGAGCAGAGGAGTTTGGCGCTGCTGCGCGCGATCGCCCAGGGCCGTCGGTGCCAGATCGTACGCCACAGACCGCAGTTGAACGAAGGAGCCACCAGCGGGGCGGGGTCGGAATGACACCTCAACCACCCGCCGCGTACCGTCTGCATCGACCTTGAAGGCAAACT
>JBCDLV010000210.1:0-6048 GCA_038744895.1 Bacteroidota bacterium
CACCTCCGACAGGTCGTGCGTCGCGTGCACCGGCAGGTCGAACGCGCCCTCGGCGAGGAGCACCGCCAGCGCGGCGAGCGTCGTGCGGACGGTCTCCCGATCGGCCTTCGCCGCCCAGCGCGTCCGCCACACGCCGCGGACCTCGATGTCGCGGTAGATGAGTGCTGGGACGGGCACCGCCAGCGGCTGGCGGCTCAGCCCGCCGTAGACCACGTGCGTGCCGCCCTCCGCCAGCGCCGAGAGGGCCAATGCGCCCGCATCCCCGGCCACCGGGTCGAACACGGCCCGCGCCCCGCTGGCGCCGACGGCCTCGCGCAGCAGCGCTCGCGTCTCACGCGTGTTCTCATCGGCCACGACGACGGTCGCCCCGAGGGCGTCGAGCCGCTGGCGATGGTCGTCACGACGGACGATGGCGACGGTCCGTGCGCCCCAGCGCTGCGCCAGCTGGGCCGCGATCCGGGCTACGGCGCTGGCGCCCGCGGTCTGCACGAGCACGTCGCCGCGCCATAGTCCGAGGCCCTCGTGCAGCAGCCACGCCGTCAGCGGGTTGACGAAGAGCTGCGCCGCGTCCTCATCGGAGAGCGCGTCGGGCACGGGAAACACCTCGTGTGCGCCGAGCACGACGGCCTCCTTCCACGTCGGCGCCTCGCCCAGCTTGACCACGCGCTGCCCAACGGCCAGTCCCTCGACCCCGTCGCCGAGCGTGTCGATCACGCCCATGCCCTCGTTGCCGCCGACGGCGGGTAGGTCGCGCGAGCGGCCGTACGTGCCGCGCACCATCGACAGATCGGCCGGGTTGATCGTGCGATGCGTCAGCCGCACGCGGACCTCGCCAGCGGAGGGCTCGGGCATGGGTACGTCGTCCACGCGGAGGACCTCCGCGGGCGACCCGTGCTCGTGGAAGCGCACGGCCCTCACGGCGCCCTCCGCTGGCGTCGGACGAGGGCGGCTACCCCGAACGTGAGGAGCGTCGCCGCGACCAGGACGACTGGGCCCCACAGCATTACGAGGCTCACGATGGCGCTGTAGCCGTGTGCCGAGGAGTCGCCGAGGTCGGCCGCCACGCCGCTCAGGACGACGAAGGCAGCCGCGGCCATCACGCCGCCGATCAGCGCGCCCGGCGCGGCCGACCAAACGGGCTTGCCGGACCCCGCCGCTAGTCGCCCCGCCACGATGCCGACGAACGCGATGAACACGACCGGCACCAACACCGCCAGCAGGCGGAGGGGAACTGCCAGCGTGGGCGCCGGCGCGCGGGCGGAGATCGCCAGTACGTCGCCGGGCACGCCGGGGAAGCGCCCGACGAGGGCGTCGCCGTCGGCGCGCAGGGGGAGGGAGGTCGCGACGTCCCAGCCGTCGGGCACCTCGACGTGCAGGTCGAGCTGGTCGAACCCGGCCCAGAGGCGCGCGGGCGCGAGACTGTAGGCGAACTGCCACACGCGGTTCGGGTGCCCGCCGTCGTCGTAGGAGCCCATGCGCACGCGGTACGCCACGCGGATCGAGTGCTGACCCGAGGGGATCGTGACGGCGAAGCGGAAGCCGGTCGGCGTGCCGAAGCCGTCGTCAGTCTCGTAGGGCGATGGGTCGCCGTCGAGCGCTGGGGTTTGCGACGCCACGCGCCACAGCGCAGGCACCGCCAGCGAGTCGACCCGCGCCGCGGTCACGGGCTGGTCGTTGAGCCAGACCTGGGCCTGGTCCACACCCTCGCCCAGGGCGAGGAAGTCGAGCGGGACGGTCCGCGCCTCGCCGCGGTTCACGATCCGGTACTCGGCCTCGACCACCGCGAGCGGGCGCCGCTGCGCCAGCGGCCCCAGGTCGATCGTCAGCACCTCGCGGGCGATGCGGAGGCCCGACAGCGCCGCCGTCGGCTCGCCCGCTGGCGATCCGGGGGCGACCGGGCTCGCCATGTTGGCGCTGGCCGGTGCCGCCAGCAGCGCGACCGCCGCGAGGAGCCAGTGTCGTGTCATCGGGCGGTGCGGAGCGCCTCCGGCTGCCGACCGCGGCCGGCCGGCACGGGTCGGTCCGCAGTTAGCCGTCTGGGATTAGCGGTCGGTGAGCTGCGCATCGCTTCCGTCGAAGCCGGCGCATGCCGACGGGTTCCGCCAGCGGGCTACTGGAAGGCCTCCATCGTGAACACGGCGTTGCCGAACAACAGCCGCCCGTCGACCCAGAAACCGCGGAAGAGGGGACTGTCGACGAGGTAGACGACCTCGCCCTGGCCCATCTCCTCGACGCCGAACACGAGCGTGTTTTCCAGCTGGCGCTGGGCCTCGGCGCCCGCGAACCCGGCGGTCGGCGTGCCGTCGCGGACGACGCCCACGTTCCACCCGTCGTCTTCGTCGAGGAACGCGACGCCCGCGGCGCGGCGCTTCAGGACGTACGTCCAGTCCGGGTAGCCGAACGCCAGCGGGTGGGAGTCGTCGAGCGTGACGCGGTAGACGGCGCCGGGTACGTCGCTGGTGACGCTCTCGCGGACCCGGTCGCCGTAGCGGGGCAGGGCATCGGTCGAGTCGGCGTCGGGGGCATCGCGCGTCTCGACGGAGAACTCGTCCGTGCGGCCGAGGGCGGTCACGGCGCGCTCCATCGCGATCAGGCGGCCACCGGAGCGCACCCAGTCGCGGAGCGTCGTGGCGCGGCGGTCGGTGAGCCACGAGCCCCACGAGCCGTCCGGCATGACGAGCACGTCCACGCCGTCAAGGTCCGACGCGGACAGCCGCTCGGCCGTCAGGAATGTGGCGGGGTAGTCCACGACGGCGTCGAAGTAGTGCCACACCTCGCCGAGCGCGGTCACAGACACCGGCTCGTCGGCGAGGACGGCGACGCTCGGCTGGCGCACGAACCCGACCTGGTTGGAGCCCACGTCTGGTCCGGAGTCCGCGAAGCCCGACGCGAGCGGACGTAGGGTGGTGCGCGTGAGGGCCGCGAGGTTCCGGACGGTCCCGTCCAGTTGGCGCTTCTCCCGCCCCGCATTCCCGGCGTCCGTCACGACGATTGCGCCACGCGGGTAGTCGACGCCGCCGGCCACGAACGGCTCTGGGATGATGCGAACGGCGATCCCCTCACGGAGAAGGCCCGCGAGGAAGCGCACGGAGGTCGGAGAGTCGTACTCGGCGACATACGCGAACGTCCGCGGCGCGGGCCCTGCCGAGGGCGGTGGCGGCACGATGGGATCTGTGGCGAGATCGCCGTCCAAGGCGATGCCCTCCAGGCCGTAGATGTAGGGGAGGGCCCATGCCGTTGCGTCGTAGGTCACGGAATCCCCGAGGACGGGCTCTGGCTCGAACAGAACCGCAGCCAGCCGGCCCTTGGGCTGGTCGGTCGAGACCACGAGCGCGCCTTGCCGAACCGTCGCCGACCCCTCCTCGGGACGGTCGAGCCCACCACCGTAGCGCACGCCGCGGACGGTTTGCTCGCGCGGGCTTCGCCGGGCCTCGATGCCTTGCATGACCAACAGCTGGCGCAGCGCCTCGACGCGTTCGGCCTCGCCCTGGACCACGTAGAAGCGGGCGCCGTCGGGCGGCGTCGCGAAGAAGTCCGCGAACTGGCGGCTGATCTCGGGCGCCAGCCGGGCCGACGTACGAACGGTCTCGATCCCGCTGGCGACGTGGTGCGCGATGCGGTCGGCGAGCGTGAGCGTGTCGCCCTCAGCCGTCTCAATCGCCAGCCCGGCGCGGCCCGAGCCTCCCTGCTCGTAGGTCATGCCCACGGCGCCGTTGAAGGTGGGCCAGGTGTCGCCGTAGCCGGGGTAGAAGAGGTCGAACACCTCGCGGGTGAAGTAGAGCCATCCCTCGGCGTCGAACACCTCAGCGTTGGCCCGGCCGATCTCGGTCTGAAGCTCCCGCTGCCACTCTGTGATGCGCGGGTGGAAGGGCTCGGCGGCCGGCGCGAAGTAGTACGGGCTGTCGACGCCCTGCTCGTGGAAGTCGACGTGGACCGACGGCATCCACTCGTTGTAAAGCGCGAGACGGTCGCGGGTCTCGGGCTGCGTGCCCCACGCCCAGTCGCGGTTGAGGTCGAACAGGTAGTGGTTGACGCGGCCACCGGGCCACGGCTCCTCGTGCTCGCGGGCGTCCGGGTCGGCGTTGGGGCGGGCGCCTTGGCGCTGCTGGTAGCCGTGTACGTAGCGGTCGCGTCCATCCGGGTTGAGGCACGGGTCGATGACGACGATCACGTCGTCCAGGATGTCGTCGAAGGCAGGCTGGGTGAGCTGATACAGCGTCTCCAGCGCGGACTCCGTGCCCACCGACTCGTTGCCGTGCACGTTGTAGCTCAGCCATACGATGGGCTGCTCCGGCGTCCCTTCGCCGCGCGTCGCCGCCAGCGTCGACCGCCGGACGGCCTCCACATCCTGGCCCCTGCTGATGACCGCGTATACGAGCTCTCGGCCTTGTGGCGTCACGCCGTAGCGCGCGACGGTGACATGCGGCGAGGCCTCGGCGACGGCATCCACGTAGTCGAGCACGCGGTGGTGCGGCGTAAATCGCTCGCCGAGGTCGTAGCCGAGCACATCGGCAGGAGAAGGGACCTGGGCGGCGGCGCCAGCGGCGAGCGCCAGCGGGAGAAGCAGTCGGAGCACGGGCAGGGGAGAGGCGAGCCCCGAAGCTAGGGCCGCTCGCCGGCTCGCCACGCATCCGCTGAGACGCCCGGTTCCGCTGGCGCGTCGGCGCGTCGGATGTCGAGGACGGTTTGCCAGCGGGGCGCGTCCTCGGACAGGGCCTGGTCCACGAGATGGGCCGACGGGCAGCGGAGGATGCGCTCGTACGGGGCGCGCAGTCGCGAATCCACGCGCAGGCGGACGAGGAAGCCGTCGTCCATGGGCCGCTCGCCCACGACCGTCCGCAACTGGCGTACGGCCTCCGGTGGCCCCGTCAGCAGGAAGCGCTTGATCGGACGGTCGTCGCTCGTGCCGGCGGCGCAGGAGGTCCGCTGGCGGCCGGCCGTCCACGTGCCGCCGACGCCGTAGCGGGCGACGTGGTCGGGGTCCCAGCGGATGACATCCAGGGTGACGACGGCCTTCCAGTCGTCCCGGGTAGCCTCGTGGCGCGTGTGGGTCGACGGGCCCAGCCGGGCTCCGTTCCACTCGGTCTCGAACGTGTCCTCGCTCGTCTCGCGCCACGCCGGGTCGCCAGCGGAGGCGCCCATCGAGGCCAGGATGGCGTTGCTCCCCTCGCGCAGTCGCCGGGCCATCTCGACCGCTGGCGTGGCGGTGACGAAGATGCTCTCGCGGACGGTCGGGACAGCCATGGGGCGGGGCGGACTGCCGGAGGGTACGGCGCCAGCGGCGCCTGCGATTGCGGGCAACCTCGCGTCCCCCTCTTGACTTCTGCGGCGCGTGTGCGATACCCTTGTTCAGTCCTGCCGGCGTTTCTGCCGTGACCATCCTGAACCTCAACGTCAATCGCAATCCGCTCTCCGTGAGGAGGCGAGTGCGCTGGCGTGTCATGGTCTAGGCAGAGACCCCACACACACGAAAGCGGCCCCTCCACGGCAGGAGGGGCCGCTTTTTGTTTGCCCCAGCCCCACAGTCCCATGTGCTCCATCCTCGGCCTCCTGGACCTCCACACCGACCCCGCCACCGCCCGCCAGACCGCCGTCCGTTTGAGCGGGCTCCAGCGCCACCGCGGGCCCGACTGGTCCGGCGTCTACGCCTCCGACCGCGCCGTCCTCGCCCACGAGCGGCTCGCCATCGTCGACGTCATGGGCGGCGCGCAGCCGCTCCTCACGACCGACGGCGCCGTCGCACTGGCCGTCAACGGCGAGATCTACAACCACCGCGAGCTACGCGACAGCCTGGAGGCGCCGTTCGACTTCCAGACTGCCTCCGACTGCGAGGTCCTGCTGGCGCTCTACCGCCAGCGGGGCGCAGATTTCCTGGACGACCTCGTGGGCATCTTCGCCTTCGTCCTGTACGATTCGGAGGAGGACCGCTACCTGATCGCGCGCGACCCGATGGGCGTCATGCCGCTCTACACGGGCCGCGACGAGCACGGGACGCTGGTCGTGGCGAGCGAGATGAAGGCCCTCGTGCCGGTCTGCAAGACGATCGAG
>JBCDLV010000211.1:0-6047 GCA_038744895.1 Bacteroidota bacterium
CGCCCGGACGAGCATGTCTTGCTCGACCAACTGGGTGGGCCGACCGACGAGGTCCAGACGCTGCTGTGGGTCCTCAAGGAGGCGGTGCTCAAGGGCCAGCGAACCGGCTTTCGAGCTGGGACTCAGTCCGTTCGGCTGGCGCTGGACGCGGCAGGCTTGCTGCATCGAGGGGTCGCGACGGCAGAGGCGAGAGACTCCGGCCCGTGGACGGTTTCGTTCGGCCGCCAGCGGGATCTGTGGCTCGCCGTGGCCTGGCCCGGTGGCCCGCGCCAGCGGGCGGTGGCCGACGGTCAGGAAAAGCAGACGCGGTAGTCGCCGCTTCGGAAGCCCGACAGAAAGGCGTCGACCCGCTGGCGGCTGGATCCGTGCGTGAACGACTCGGGCCTCACGACGCCCCCCGACTGCTGCTGGATGCTGTCGTCGCCGACGGCAGCCGCGGCCGAGATGGCTTCCTGCACGTCGGACTCGTCCAGCGAGATGTCATCCGCGGCATGGTGCGTCCAGATGCCCGCCAGGCAGTCGGCCTGCAACTCCGTCTGAACCGACATGGCGTTGGACCGCGCGCCGGTCAGCAGCCCCTCCAGGTTTTGCACGTGATGGGCTACCTCGTGGGCGATGACGTAGGCGATCGGGAAATCGCCCCGGGCGCCCATCGCTTGCAACTGGCGGAAGAACGACAGGTCGATGTAGACCGTCTGGTCGCGAGGGCAGTAGAAGGGACCGGTGGCGGCTTGACCGTATCCACACCCCGTGGGCGTGGACCCGGAGAAAAGAACGAGGTTCGGCTCTCGGTACGTCTCGCCGGACTGGCGGTAGAGTTCGTTCCACACGTCCTCGGTCTCGGCGAGGATGCCGTCGATCAGGCGCGCGGCTTCGTCGTTCGGTGCGGAGCTCGACGGAGACTGTTCGACCGACGCCGACGGGCCGCCACCCACCAGGGCTGTGAGGTCCAACCCGAAGAAGGCCCCGACGAGCAGCACGATGAGTCCGCCGATGCCGATTCCCACGCGCCTCCCGCCTCCTCGGTTGCCGCGGCGGTCGATCAGGTTTCCAGACGAGCGGCCAGGACGGATCAACATCGCGCTACGAAGAAGGGGCTAGGAGAAGGGATGAGGCAACGTACGGGTCGCCGCCTGGATCCGGAGCTAGCCGGGGCGCAGCGTGCGGACGCGCTCGACGAGCCCGTATGCCGCGACTCCAAACGCCACGGAGACGTTCAGGGAGGCTTTGACACCGTACTGCGGGAGGCCGATCACGAGATCGGATGCCGCCAGCAGGTCTTCTGGGACGCCCCAGACCTCGTTTCCGAGTACGAGCGCCAGCGGGAACGCATCGTCGGGTACGTGTGCAAGGGCGATCGCAGCTGGCGTGCGCTCGAGAGCAGCGACGGTGTAGCCGTCGGCTCGGAGTGCCGCCAGCGCATCCCACACATCGTCTGCCTGGGTCCAGGGGACGATCTCCTCAGCTCCGAGCGCCGACTTCGCGACGCCGGGATGGCTGGGGGTGGGCGTGAAGCCGGTGAGCACCACGCGTTCCCATCCAGCCGAGTCGGCCGTGCGAAAGACCGAGCCGACATTGTGGGCAGAGCGGATGTCGTTGGCGACGACGACGAGAGGATGAGGAGGCACGTCGTGAGAAAGCGGCACTCGGAGCAGCAACACGCGTACACCGCCATCCCATCCCCGATCCCCTCATGCACCGCACGTCGTTTTTCATCTCGGCTCTCGGCGTCTTGCTCCTCATTCCTGGATGCACGACCCTGCAACAGCTGGCCGCGCTCCAGCAAGTCGAGTTCGACTTGGATCGGCTCTCGAACGGCCTCGTGGCGGGAGTGGACATCAGCCGACTCCAGGACGGGCGGCTCGGGGCGGCTGACCTCGCGCGGCTGGGCGCAGCAGCGACTCGGGGCGAAGTCCCGTTGGAGTTCACGCTGCACGTCGGCGCCGAGAACCCGAGCGAGAATGCTGTCGCGGCGCAACTCGTGTCGCTCGACTGGACCCTCTTCCTGGACGACACGGAGACGATCTCAGGCGTATACAACGACGACCGGCTCATTCAGCCTGGCGCTCGAGCCGACCTGCCGATCACGATGCGGCTCGACCTCGTGGACTTCTTCGGGCGAAACGTCCAAGACCTCGCAGCCCTCGCCGGCAACCTAGCTGGCGTGGACTCCCGCCGGCAGACGATCCGCCTGGAAGCACAGCCATCGATCAACACCCAGTTCGGGCCGCTCCGGTACCCTGGCGTCATCTCCATCGAGTTCCCCGTTGGCAACTAGGGATCAATACACGACGTGTTCGCGTGGGCGGGGCATTTCCTGGCGGCGGCGGAGTAAAACCCCGCCACCCCACACGATGATTTTGGATCTCGACCAGCGCGACGATCGTGACCGGAACGCCCACCTCGATGCAGGCACGGTCACGAGAGCGCTCCATGCTGCTAACAACCTCGTCGTCATCACAGACGCGTCTCAACCAGACAACCCGATCGTCTGGGTGAACGACTACTTCTGCGAGTTTACCGGGTATGACCGGAGCGAGGTGATCGGCCGGAACTGTCGGTTTCTCCAGGGCGACGACCGAGACCAGGCCGAGCGATACGCGCTTCGAGATGCTGTAGATGAGGGGCACAAGACCCACGTGCTCATCCGCAACTACCGCAAGGACGGGACGCTCTTCTACAACGACCTCTACATCAGCCCGGTGTTCGAGGACGGCCGGCCTCGCTATTTCATTGGTGTGCAGAATGACGTGAGCGCTCGCGTCCGGGCGGTGGCCCAGGCCGAGGATCAGGAGCGGCAGATCCACGAGACCGCCGAGAACGAGCGCGAGCGGTTCGGGATGGACCTCCACGACGGTTTGGGGCAGACGCTCGCCGGGGCCACCATGTTGTCGCATGCGCTGACCAAGGACCTGATGGCGTTCAGCGAAGTGGACGGTCCTTTGAGCGCATTGCCCTCGGAAGTGTTGGCAAAGGTTCGCGACCTCGCCCAACACGCAGAGAACCTGCATCGACATGTCGAGCGGACCGTGGGGGAGGCGCGGGACATGGCCTACGGGCTGAATCCCATCGACGCCACGCCCACGGGCTTGCCCGACGCCTTGAACCGTCTCGCCGACCGCAACCGATCGGATGATGGCCCGAAGATCGTCGTGCGCGTCGAGGACGTCTCGTTCCGCGACCGGCGGCAAGCGCGGCACCTGTACCGGATCGCGCAGGAAGCGCTGTCCAATGCGCTCCGCCACGCCGACGCGTCGGAGATCCGGATCACGCTGACGCGAACGGGAAGTGGCATCCTCCTGGAGGTCGGTGACGATGGAATCGGTCTCGCCGCAGCAGAGAAGCTTCGGTTCTCAGGCTCCGACTCGGAGGGGCGAGGACTTCACTCGATCCACTACCGCGCGGACCTGATCGGCGCCAAGGCAGACGTCGGCGAATCCGTCAAGGGGGGAACGCTTGTACGCCTGATGCTCCCAGACGACGCGACATCGCCAGCGGAGCACCAGCGGGTCGCGGAATCGTGACGCGCCGGTCGCGGTGGCACAAAGCGTGTCGCCTCGGCTACCATCGGGCGTCTCCTTCCAACTCGCGCGCCCGTGACTCGGCTCTTGGCTCTCGCCCTTGTCCTCTTCGTTGGATGCTCAGGCCCCACGGCCGTCTCGGACCCCGCCCCGGACCGCCCCGCCAGCCGGGCACCCGCTGGCGACGGACCCAAGCCATACGGCGACGTCATCACGGACGCCGTCGTCTCGGACCCGGGGCTGTTTACGGTGCACCGGCTCGACGGCACACTGATGGTCGAGATCCCTGACTCCCTGTTCGGGCGCGATCTGCTGTCCGTAAGTCGGATCGCGCAGGTGCCAACGGGGCTCGGGGCCTACATCCCGGCCGGCTCCAAGACGGCTGAACGCGTGCTGCGATGGGAGCGCGACGGCAACACGGTTCGCCTGCGCACGCAGTCCTACACCGCCGTTGCCGACGAGTCGCTGCCGATCTCTGAGTCGGTCGAGGCCAACAACTTCCAGCCCGTGCTCGCGTCGTTCGGCGTGGCGGCGATCTCCCCAGACAGTTCGGGCGTCGTCGTGGACGTGACCAGCCTGTACACGACCGATGTGGCATCGCTTTCGGGCCTCTCCCAGAGGCAACGGACGCAGTTCAGGGTGAGGTCCCTCGACAAAGCGCGGACGTTCATCGACGAAGCCGCCGCCTTCCCGGAGAACGTCAACGTGCGCTACACGCTCACGTACACCGCCGCGTCGCCGCCGCAGCGGGACGGGTCGGGGACCATCTCGATGCAGATGTACCACAGCTACGTGCTGCTCCCCGAGGAGCCGATGATGCCCCGGCTGGCGGACGACCGTGTCGGCTACTTCTCGGTCCGCCAGGTCGACTACGGGCGTCCGGATCAGAAGGCGACCGAGCGGACCTTCATCCGCCGCTGGCGCCTCGTGCCCAGCGACACCGCGGCGTACATGCGCGGCGAACTCGTAGAGCCGGTAGAGCCCATCACCTACGTCTTGGACCGGGCCACACCCGACCGCTGGCGCTCGTACTTCTGCCAGGGCGTCGAGGACTGGAACGTGGCTTTTGAGCGCGCCGGCTTCCGCAACGCCATCCGGTGCCTCCTGCCGCCAGCGGAGGACGATCCGAGCGCGCTGGACCCAGAGGACGTGCGGCAGTCGACGGTGCGATATGTCGCCTCGACGACGCGAAACGCGACCGGTCCGAGCGTCAGCGATCCGCGGTCGGGCGAGATCATCGAATCCGACATCGTGTGGTACCACAACCACATCCGCTCGTACCGGAACCGGCTGATGATCGAGACCGGTGCGGCCAACCCGCAGGCGCGCTCGCTGACGATTCCCGAAGCGCTGATCGGTGAGACGATGCGCCAGGTGATCGCCCACGAGATCGGCCACGCCATCGGCCTGCCCCACAACATGGTCGCCTCATCCAGCTTCCCCGTCGACAGCCTCCGTTCTCCGTCGTTCACCTCCGAGTACGGCGTCGCGGCGTCGATCATGGACTACGCGCGCCAGAACTACATCGCCCAGCCTGGCGACGGCGTGACGCGCTTCGTCCGGGGCATCGGGCCCTACGATCTGTACTCCGTCGAGTGGGGTTACCGGTGGTACCCGGACGTCACCACACCGGACGACGAGACGGACGCGCTGGACGCCATGATCGGGGCCCACGCGGACGATGAGCGATTCCGTTTCGCTTCCTCGGCCGGAAGCTTCAACCCGGATGCCCAGACGGAGGACTTAGGCGACGACCCGGTGGCCGCCAGCGGGTACGGGATCGACAACCTGAGGCGCGTGGTTCCCAACCTGGTGGCTTGGACCTCGACGCCGGGGGAGGGCTACGATGACACCGAGGAGATCTACGGCGAGCTCCTCGGCATGTGGCGTCGCTACCTCGGGCACGTCACCACCGTCGTGGGCGGCGTTCGCCAGACACCCAAGGCCACGGACCAGCCGGGCGTCGTGTTCGAGACCGTGCCGCGCGCCGAGCAGGAGCGCGCGCTGGCGTTCCTCGCAGAGGAGGCCTTCGCTACACCTACGTGGCTCCTCGACGCCGACCTGCTCCGGCGGATGCAGCCCGTGGGGGCGGTCGACCGTGTCCGGGGCATCCAGGTCGGCATCCTCAGAGGGTTGCTGTCTCCGATGCGCATGGCGCGACTCATCGAAGCCGAGGCTATCGATGCGACGGCTGGCGCCGATGCGTACCCACTCTCTGACTTCATGGAAGACGTCCGGGAGTTGGTCTGGACCGAGCTCGACGGGCGCCAGCCCGTGATCAATCCGTTCCGCCGCAACCTCCAGCGAGGGTACGTAGAGCACCTCTCGGAACTCATGATGGCTGACGAGCCCAACGTATCCGGGCCATTCCGGGAGCTGATCGTGGACATCAGCCAGTCCGATGTTCGGGCATCGGCCCGCGGAGCTCTCCTGCGTGTGATGGATGAGGCCGAACGCGCCGTCGACTCGACGCGCGATGCCGCGACGCGTGACCACCTCGTCGACATCGTGGCCCGAATCGACCAC
>JBCDLV010000212.1:0-6021 GCA_038744895.1 Bacteroidota bacterium
CAGCAGGCACCACTTTCTGTGCGGCAGCGGCTGGAAGAAGGAGCAGAGCCGAGAGAAGCAAACAGCGCATAAGTGCCATGTGGACGTACAGCAATATTCAACCACATGGATACTGTCCTCAGGGGACTTCGCGGTGACCCATGCACGAAATCCAGTTCGAGAACAGAAGAGCCTAGCCAGGAGACACCGTGAACGTGCCCGGCAGGCGAGTCTGAGTGTCTAGCCCTTTCCTGCTGGCGCCGCAGTAGCCGTCGGGGTGCTCATCGGATGACGGTGATGGTGCGCGTCGTCCGCTCAACCCCGCTGGCGAGTACCACCACGTAGACGCCTGCCGACAGGCTCGCTGTCTCCAACGGCGCGACGTGCTCCCCAGCCGCCAGCGGGCCCGCCGCCAGCACCGCCACCTCGCGGCCTAGCACGTCATACACCGCCAGCTGGATCTCGCCGCTCGATGGCATCCCGTACCATACCGACACCACGTCCGAGGCCGGGTTGGGCCCGACCGCCAGCTGGAGCCCGGCGCCCGCTGGCGCCTCCGCTGGCCCCTCGCCCGTCACGTTGAAGCGCTTGAGCGTGGTGATGCGGAAGACGGTTCCGGGCTCCGGGACGTCAGCGGGGTAGGGAGGGGCCACGCCGAAGTTCCAGCCCACGAACGTAGTCCGTCCGATCACTTCCTCGCCGACCTGGCTGAGTTCAGGGGTTCCGCCGTTGGCATAGGCGAGGTAGCCGTCCTGTCCGGGGGAGGTGTCGATCGGGTTGTACCAGTAGATCCAGTCGGTCACAGGGTCGTCGTCGAGAGGGGAGACCGGCGAGTCGGCGGCGTAGAACCCGTAGACCCCGTCGGTGTTGGCGGTATTGCCGGCGACGGTTCCGTCGTAGGTGTAGTCGAGGATGGCAGGAATCAGCCGATAGTCATCGGAGGCGTCGTCGGGCGTGCCGGAGCCGATGTTCCAGATCTCAAACGGGATCTCGACGACCTCTTCGTCCTGGAAGCGTCGAAAGGCGAAGCTGGTGCCGGTGAAGCGAACCTCGAAGTCATACGTTGAGAGGTTGACACCTCCCGTCCGGTTCAGGAGCGTCCGGTTCAGGAACGAAGCATAGCTGCCGTCGAACGCCCCACTGTTGCCGGTGGCGAAGAGCCATTGGGTGCCGTTGGTCTGTTGTACGCCAGCGACAGGGTTGTCGTCTTGGCCGTCGCCGTCGAGGTCCACCGTCGGGAAGCCTTGGGAGGCCAACGCTCCGGGGTGGGGCGAGATCGGGCCCGATGCGTTGGCGACCACAGTGATCGACGTCAGCGTCGGTCGGACAAGGATGTTGGTCAGCGTGCGGATGTCGGAGGGAGGGCTGAGTACGCTCGCGTTCTCCGCCAGGACACGCCAGTAGGTCGGGCGCGGCGTGTTGTTGGGGAACGAGTCGCGCGGCACGTCCACCGTCGTCCGGGGGGTCGGGTACCGCTGGGGGCCCTGGAACGAGGCCAGCGTGTCCAGTTCGAGGACGTAGCCGGTGGCGCCGGCGACAGTCGCCCAGGAGAACGTCACGCCGGACTCCTCGAAGGAGGCGCCGTCAGCGGGTGCAATCAGACGTGGCGCCTCCGCTGGCGGTGGTGGCGTCTCGACCTGGCGGAAGAGGCGCCCGTCCTCGTAGCGTGCCTGGGCCTCGTCCGAGACGGCGCGGAGGCGGTCGACGCTGTCGAATCGGTCGATGCCCTGAGCAAACAGGACCCCGACATCGAACGACTGGCGCTCGCCGGGACCGAGTGCGAAGGGAGTCCCCGACACGACCGCTCGTCGGTCAGCCGGTGTGTTGGCGATTCCGTTTCCGTCAACGTTGTACTCCGACCAGTACTCGGGGGGCGACCCGGGGAACGCCCACCTGATGATCGGGCCGAGCGTGTTGTACCCGTCGCCGCCCTCCCGGAGTGGCAAGCCGTCCCGCCATAAGGACCGCATGTACTGGTAGGCGTGCTGGCTCCCGTTCGGGTCGACCGTCGGTCCAGTACCGCCACCCGTGAAGTACATGGCCCCGTACCCACCGCTCAGCAGGTCGATGCCGAGGGCGGGAGGGATCCCGTACCCATTCGGCCCCTCGTCCTCGGCGTCGCCGTTGTAGAAGACGAGCATCTGACGCGTCGAATCTGCGTGGACGAAGTCGTCGTTGAAGTCGCCGAGGTCGCCGTCGACGTACATCGCCAGTTGGGCGTCCTCGATGGTCGCCTCGCTCCGGTTGATGACGTCGTAGCGGTAGAACGTCGACGTGTAGAGCGACTCGTCGGCCGGGTCGCCGAGCGTCCACGCCGTCACCCGGACTTCGACGCCGAGCGGCTCCGTCTCCGACCACCGGTGCTCGCCGCCTCGGTCGTTCATCACCCACCACGCCGTCTGCCGACCGAACACCACCGGCCGCTCGCCAGCGGCGAGGTCGATCACGCGTGTGCCGTAGCCCGGGTCGCCGAGGTCGAGCGACCGCGTGATCTCCTCGGCCGTCCCCTGGCGGCCGTCGCCGTCGAAGTCGACGAAGAAGGGCGCGCCCCAGGCGATGGGCCACTCGGCCAGGTCGGGTGTCGCCTCGCCGGTCTGGCGGTAGCGGTCGAGGTCGTCGGTGGTGACGGTCCAGATGCGGTCGAGGTCTGCGCAGCGCTCGGCGGTGGTCTGGCCGCTGGCGTCGAGGGGTCCGGGCCAGAACTCCCACGGACCATAGACAGAACCCGCGAAGCGGAGGTCGCCGTCGACCGTCCCGCCGATCCAGAGGCTGGCCGAGAACACCGCGTTCTTGCCGGACCCTCGGGGGACTTCGTAGTGAGAACCGGCCCCGCGCCAGAAGAGGTTGCCCTCGTTGTAGAGTCGTGCGCGGACGCCGCCGATGTTGAGGTTGGCCTCGGCGGTGCCTCCTGCGCAGACGTCCGCTGGGGCTGCGCGGGCTGAGGCCACCGGGATCTCCTTGGCTGGTTGCGCAAGCGCCGGGACAAGGCTACACGCGACGAGGAGGAGAAACCAGCGCATGGATCGACGGAGACGTACGTACAAATATGCCGGTCCGGGTGTGATCTCGCCAGTCCGCTCCCATGTGCCCTAACGACACCGCCCCCGGCGAACGCATCGCCGGGGGCTGGAGAGGATCCTGCTGGCGCTAGGCGCCAGCGGGGAGACGGGCGCTAGTACCGCGTCGTGACGGCCTTGCGCTTGAGCGCCGAGAGCCACCGCGTGATGTCGATGCCCTTCGGACACGCCTGGACGCAGTTGAAGATGGTGTAGCACTTCCACAGGCCGTCTTTCGAGTCGACCACCTTGAGGCGCTCTTCGGCCTCGGTGTCGCGGCTGTCGAAGACGTAGCGGTAGGCCTTGAGCATGGCTGCCGGCCCGAGGTAGTCGGGGTCGGCCCAGGTGCTCGGGCAGGAGTGCGTGCACGCGCCACACATGATGCACTTGGTGGCGTCCTCGATGATGGCGTGCTGCTCCGGGCTCTGCTGGCGCTCCTTGACCGGCACCGACTCGTCGTTGATGAGCCACGGCATCACCGCGCGGTACTTGTCGAAGAACCGGCTCTGGTCGATGACGAGGTCCTTGACGATCGGCGCCGCCGGCAGCGGCTCGAACGTGACCGTGTCGCCGTCCTGAAGCCCGAGGTCCTGCACGAGGATCGAGCACGCCAGCTGGTTCTCGCCGTTGATCTTCATCGCGTCGGACCCGCAGATGCCGTGGGCGCAGCTCTTCCGGAAGCTGAGCGATCCGTCGAGGTGCCACTTGACATAGTGCAGCAGGTCGAGGGCCCGGTCCATGTTCTCGGCCGGGACCTGCCACTCGTCCCAACTGGGGCGCTGGTCGGTATCCGGGTTGAACCGCTTCACCCGGACGGTCAGCGTCATGGTGGGCGTGTTGCCGCCTGGACGCTGCTTGGGCATGCGGGGCGTCTCCGTAGCAGGGGGGCGCTCGGCGACGGGGGGGGCGAGGGTGGTGATCTCTGCCATGTGGGGGGCCGCTGGCGGCAAGCGAAGACGCTGCCGCCAGCTGGCGGCTTAGTACTTCCGCTCCTTGGGCTGGAACTGCGTGATGATGACGTCCTTGTATCCGATCTCGGTGTGGCCCTGCTGGTCGCTCCAGAAGAGCGTGTGCTTGAGCCAGTCGCCGTCGTTGCGAGAGGCGTAGTCCTCGCGAAGGTGGGCACCGCGGCTCTCAGTCCGGTTGCGCGCCGAGACGGTGATGGACTCGGCGTAGTCCACCATGAAGCCGACCTCGACGGCGTCCATCAGGTCGGTGTTGAACCGCTTGCTCTTGTCCTGGACGGTTACGGCGGCGGCCCGCTGGCGGAGCGTCTGGAGATCGTCGAAGGCCTCAGTCAGGGTGTCGTCGGTCCGGTAGACCGAGACGTTCTTCATCATGGTCTCCTGAAGGTCCGTGCGGACGGTGACCGCTTTCTCTCCCTCCGTTCGGGAGAGGATGCCGTCGAGTAGCTCGCGGGTGACACGCTCGGGGGCTTCCGGCAGCGGGGCGCGGTTCGCGCCTTCCCGGATTTGCTTGGCCATCTCGATGCCGGTCCGGCGGCCGAATACGACCAGGTCGAGGAGTGAGTTGGTGCCCAGGCGGTTGGCGCCGTGGACCGAGACACAAGCGGCCTCGCCGCAAGCGAAGAAGCCCTGCACTGTGTCGGCGCGGTCGGCAGACTTCACGACCTGTCCGTCGATGTTCGTCGGGATGCCGCCCATCGCGTAGTGGCACGTCGGGGCCACCGGGATCGGCGTCGTCACAGGGTCGATCCCGAGGTAGACGCGGCTGAAGGTAGAGATCTCAGGCAGTTTGTGCTCCAAGACGTCCTTGCCCACGCCCGTCATGTCCAGCACGACGTGGTCGTGGCCGTTGACGCCGCGCCCCTCGCGGATCTCCTTGTAGATGCACTGCGAGACCATGTCACGCGGTGCGAGGTCCTTGACCGTCGGCGCGTAGCGCTCCATGAAGCGCTCGCCGTCGGAGTTGCGCAGAATGCCGCCCTCGCCGCGGGCGCCCTCCCTGATTAGGATGCCCAGACGGTACAGGCCGGTCGGGTGGAACTGGATGAACTCCATGTCCTCCAGCGGGAACCCATGACGCAGCGCGAGCGCGAACCCGTCGCCTGTCCCAGCGTGGGCGTTGGAGGTGGTCTTGAAGGCCCGGCCGTAGCCGCCCGTGGCGAAGCACGTGATGGTGCTGTGGAACGTGTGGACCTCGCCGGTCAGGATCTCATAGGCGACGCACCCGGAGATCGCATCCTGGCTGTCGTCCGGGCGGATCAGGTCGAGCACCTGGTACTCGTCGTAGAACGTGACCTTGTTCTTGACGCACTGCTCGTAGAGCGTGTGGAGGATCATGTGGCCCGTCCGGTCGGCCGCATAGCAGGCCCGGCGCACCGGCGCCTCGCCGAAGTTGCGCGTGTGCCCGCCGAAGCGACGCTGGGCAATCTTGCCCTCTCGCGTGCGCGAGAAAGGAACGCCGTAATGCTCCAACTCGATGATCGTACGCGGAGCGTCTTGGCACATCTGCTCGATGGCGTCCTGATCCCCCAGGTAGTCCGAGCCTTTGGTCGTATCGAACGCGTGCCAGAGCCAGTGGTCCTCCTCCTCGTTTCCGAGCGCGGCACCGATCCCGCCCTGGGCCGCGCCCGTGTGGCTCCGGAGTGGGTGCAGCTTTGAGACGACGGCCACGTCGGCTCCGCCTTCGCTGGCGTACAGCGCAGCCATGAGACCGGCGCCGCCGGCGCCGACAATGACGATATCGTGCGTGTAAGTCATGGTAGAGATCGGCTTGCTGGGCGGCGCCGCAAATACAAGGGGCCGGCCGCCAGCAGGGCTAGAGGTTGAGTCCTGCGACCGTCACGGAGTAGGCTCCGATGACGAACAAGACAATCGCGAGTGTCCAGGAGAGCACCGTCGCACCGACGCGGACCATGTCGTTCCGGATGTAGTCCGTGAGCACGTTGTTCAGGCCGTAGAACCCGTGGTGGAGAGCGAAGGCGAGGAACAGCAGGTTGAAGCCTTTCCAGAGGACGGCGTAG
>JBCDLV010000213.1:0-6016 GCA_038744895.1 Bacteroidota bacterium
CATACCGCTCCGGCTTGGGGCGGATGAACAGGCGATTCAGCGTCCAGTTGAGAAGCCCGGACGTGAGAATGACATCGCGGGTGCCGTTTCCGACACGCACTTCCGCAGCGTCGGCCGGGTGCATCCACGCCTCGGCACCGGTGGCCTCGATCAGCGCCGCCAGCCCACCCGCGTGATCGGGATGGTGGTGCGTGACGATGATCGCGCTGAGGTCCTGAGGGTCGACGCCCAGCTGGCGCAGCGCGCGGAGGATGTCCGTTTGATCGCCCGGATTGCCGGTGTCGATGAGCACCCACTGGTCCTGCCACGACGAGACGTAGGCGTTTACGACGCCGAGATCGACGCGCCAAAAGCCAGGGACGATGGGGGAGAGGGAGCGCATGATCGAGGGGCTGCCCCTGCTACCTTCGTCCCGACCATCCGTTCTCCTCGATGCGCCTCGCTGCTCTCACGCTCCTCCTCGCTGCCCCTGCCCTCGCCCAGGGTGCCCTCGACCCGGACACCGTCCGAGCCCAGCCGCTCGACAACGGCAAGATGTGGCTGTTCGAGGACCCGCCGACAGAGTATCTCCAAGAGACCTACGGCTTCGCGCCGGATGACGAATGGTACCGGCGGGCGCGGCTGGCGTCGCTACGGATGCCGGGTTGCTCGGCGTCCTTCATTTCCCCCGGTGGCCTGGTCCTGACCAACCACCACTGTGCGCAGCGGTGGATCATCGCGTCCGATCAGGGTGGCGAAGGCCTGCTCGACAACGGGTTCTACTCGGCCACGCTGTCTGATGAGCGTCCCGTTGATGGGCTGTACATGGATCAGCTGATTGCCATCGAAGATGTGACGGAGGAGATGAGCGCGCCGGTCGATGCAGCCGAAACGGACGCCGAGCGCGAGGCTGCGTTCGAGGCTGCGGAGGCCGCTGTGACCCAGCGCATTCTTGCCTCGCTCGCCGACGAGTCACTGACGAGCGAAGACTACGAGATCCAGGTGGTGGGGCTCTACAACGGAGGTCGCTACTCGGCCTACACGTTCCGCCGGTACCGCGACGTGCGCCTCGTGATGGCGCCCGAGCGAGCGCTCGGCTTCTTCGGTGGCGATCCGGACAACTTTACGTACCCGCGCTACGCGGCCGACTTCGCCTTCTTCCGCATCTACGAGAACGGCGAGCCGCTGGCGCCCGAGGCCCACTTCCCGCTGTCGTCCGAGGGCGTGGAAGCGGGGTCGCTGGTGTTCGTCATCGGCAACCCAGGCCGCACCTCGCGGGGGCTGACGGTCGCCGAGCTGGAGTTTTTGCGCGACGTAGGCCTGACGGGAACGGCGCGATTCATCGAGACCCGGGAGCGCGCCCTCCGGGGCTACCTGGCCACCGGGGAGGATCCCAATCCGGATCAGGTGCGAGGCCAGATCTTCGGCCTGAGTAACTCGCGCAAGGCCTTCAACGGTCGCCTGCGCGGCCTCAACGACGAGTACGTGATCGCCCGGCGGGCGGCGACCGAGCGCGACTTTCGAGAAGCCAGCGAGACGGCCGCCGGCCTGATCGACCAGCAGGCGCAGATCCAGGCCGAGAAGCGCCAGCTGGCGGCGGCCTACCGCCTCTTCCCGACGCTCTTCAACCCGCGTTACTCGTCGTCGCTGATGCTGCGAGCACTCGCGCTGGCCCGTGGCGATGCGTCGGCGCTCGCGAACGTTCCGGAGCGTCCGGAGGGACTGGAGCGGGACTTCCTCATCGCTGAGGTCGACGCGATCCGGGAGTACTACCGCCAGCAGGGTGAGGCGCTTCCGGAAGCCATCGACGGCGCCACGGCTACCCTCGCCGCCGAGAGGCTCCTGGCAAACTCCGCGGCGACCTCGGCAGACGTCGACCCGGCACAGGCAGAGTATGACGATGCGGTGGCCCTCGTGCGGGGCCTGCTGCCTGCGTTGCAGGAGTGGCAGTCGGCAGCGGCGGGACTCGGGGCCCGTGAGGCCGAGGTCTCGCGCCAACTGGGACGGGAGCGGTTCGCGACGTACGGCAACGCCGTGCCGCCGGACGCCACCTTCTCGCTGCGCTTCACGGACGGCGTCGTGGCGGGCTATCCCTACAACGGCACGGAAGCGCCTCCCATGACGACGCTCTACGGCCTGTTCGATCACTACTACAGCTACTGCGCCTCCGGCGCCTCTGACCCCTGCGAGTGGGACCTCCCGGCACAGTGGCTGGATGCCGAGGAGGACCTCGACCTCTCGACGCCCGTCAACTTCACGTCCACCTCCGACACCATCGGCGGCAACTCGGGCTCTCCGACGATTAACCGCCGCGGCGAGTTGGTCGGCCTCAATTTCGACCGCACCATCGAAGGGCTCGTTCGGGACTACATCTACGACCCGACGCGCGGCCGCAACGTGATGGTGGATACGCGACTCGTGGTCGAGGCGCTGTCCAGCGTGTACGGCATGGACGACCTCGTCACGGAGATTCGGGACGGGACGCTGCGCGAGTAGGCGCTTCACGCCCTGCTGGCGGCGCGAACACCTGGGACGGATACCGGGCCGAGTCTGGCTCGACGATCCGGATGAGGGAGTAGCCGGAGCGCGCGTGGCACGTGTTGCAGCCGACGATCATCTGGTCGTAGGCCTCCTTGAACACATCCGGGTCCCGGGTGGCCGCCGCCTCGGCCAGGGCGGACGCCCGGGGGTCGGCTACCTCGGCCGCGATCGCGCTGACGTCCACGCCGTCGACGATGTAGCCGCCGTCGATGACTCGGGTGGCCCGCTCGTCGATCTTGTCGGCGTAGAACTGCGTAAGCTCCCAGTTGCCGACGTCGGCGGAGAGCGCGGCTTTCTCGATGTAGCGCTGCATGTTGACCATATGATTCAGCAGCGTGGCCTCGTCGTAGGAGGCTCGGCGCGTGCGCTCTTCGTCCCGAACGTCGGGCGTCGCGATCGGAGGCGTGAACGCCGCGAACATCGCCGTGATGAGCGACAGGAACGCGACGAGCACCGCCATCATGGCGACGACGACAGGGCGGAGTGTGTTGGATGACATGGGCTGAAAAACTCCATCGGGGCGACGGGGGTTCACCCGCTGGCGCTCGACGGGTGTCGCCAGCGGGGTTTTCTCCCTGCACGCCAGCAGAGCCTGCCCGGCCTGGGTGATTCCGTTGGCTGCCCGCTGGCGGGGCGGAAGACGCTTTCCAAATGGGTCTGCGTTCGGACGGTCGCCTCGGCGATGGGCCTCTTGCCGTCAAGCGCCAGCGGGGATGTGCTCTGGGTTGTACTCGTCCGGATCGTCCCGGACGAGGCCGCGGGCGGAGTCCGGGCACCTCTCCGCGGCGACGGGGTAGGCAGATCAAACATCCCAGTATCCATGCCAGACACATCGCCTTCCATCGCGTCGGCTAACGTTCCGCCAGTCGCCGAGACCTCCGCAGGCATCGCGTCGGTTCTCCCGTTTTTGTACGTCGCCTGGGCCGACGGGCTGCTCACGCCAGCAGAGATCACAGCCGTCCGGGACCGGCTGGCGGACGAGTCCTGGCTCACCGAGGAGGACCGCGAGCTGCTCCTCAGCTGGCTCGACCCGGCCAACCCGCCGGACGCGACCACCTACTTCAGCTGGGTGCGTGCCATCCGCCGCTCAGCCCGGCACATCCCAGACGTAGCAGAGAAGTCACTGGCCGACCTGGGTGCCGACTTGGGTGCCCTCTCGATCGGTGGGGATGGCGCAAGCCTTCCAGCCGAGGCCAAGCTGGCGCTCTCCGAGGTCGAGACGCTTCTGGGCGTCGTCGGCGAGGAAGCGGTTCGCGACCTCATCGAGGAGCGACCGTACCCGCCTCCTGAGCCGGTGATCCCGCCCGGGTTCGATGTCCAGGCGATGCAGCACATCCTAGACGGACCCTACGCGGATGTCAAGGACCGAGTGCGCAGGCTGCTCTCGGATCCAGCGTTCGCGTACCCGGAGCCGACGATCGCGAACGATGCCTACCGAGAGCTAACCCTCACATGGGCGCAGCACCTCGCGGACCAAGGCATTGGCGCCTTGGCCTACCCTGATTGGGCCGGTGGCCGCGACGACATCGCGGCGTTCATCGCGGCGTTCGAGACCATCGCCACGCACGACCTCAACCTGGTCGTCAAGTTTGGAGTGCAGTTCGGGCTCTGGGGCGGAAGCGTCAACGCTCTCGGCAACGAGCGCCAGCGGAGAGAGTTGCTTCCTCAGATCGGCTCATTGGCTCTGCCGGGCGCCTTCGCGATGTCCGAGCGCAAACACGGCTCCAACGTCCGTGACCTGCGGACCACCGCCTCTCTGGACCGGGCCACCGACGAGTGGATCCTCAACACACCGTCCGAGGGCGACCACAAGGAGTGGATCGGCAACGCCGCCGCCCACGGGCGCATGGCGACGGTCTTCGCGCAGCTCGTTATCGATGGCGAGGGCTACGGCGTCCACGCCTTTGTCGTCCCGATCCGCGACGAGTCTGGGCAGCCTGCCCCCGGCATCCGAATCGGCGACAGCGGCCACAAGATGGGCCTCAACGGTATCGACAACGGCCGGCTGTGGTTCGACGACGCTCGAATCCCGCGTACCAACTTGCTCGGGCGCTACGCCAACGTGAGCGAGGGCGGCGACTACACGAGCCCGATCCCCAGCGCAGGCAAGCGGTTTTTCGTCATGCTCGGTACACTGGTCGGCGGCCGGATCGCCGTCGGCTCGGGTGCCAACAGCGCTGCCAAGGCTGGCTTGACCGTTGCCGTTCGGTATGGGGCTCGCCGCCGCCAGTTCGGCCCCGCTGGCGCCGCCGAGGTCGCCATCCTCGACTACCTCAGCCACCAGCGCCGGCTCCTGCCACTGGTGGCGACTAGCTATGGGCTGTCGTTCGCCCTGTCGCGGCTGGCATCAGACTTTGCCGCTTTGCCAACGGGCGCGGATACCCGGGAGATCGAAGGGCGTGCTGCCGCGCTTAAGGCCATGGCATCATGGCACGGCACGCGCGCGCTCCAGGAGTCCCGAGAGGCGTGCGGCGGCGAGGGCTTCCGGTGGTCTGCGAGGATCGCTCACCGCAAGGCCGACTCCGACATCTTCACGACGTTCGAAGGCGACAACACCGTGCTCCAGCTCCAGGTGGCCAAGGGCCTGCTGGCGGGCTACCGCGCCGAGTTCTCGGACCTCAACCTGTGGGGTGTTGTCCGCTACCTCCGGGACCAGGCAGACGTTCGGCTGGGGGAACTGAATCCCATCGCGCGGAAGAACACAGACCCGAGTCACCTGGCGGACCCCGCGTGGCATCACGCCCTGTTCGAGCGCAGAGAGCGCATCCTACTCGTCCAGGTGGCCTCGCGACTCAAGCGCCGGATCGACCGGGGAATGGATTCCTTCGAGGCGTTCGTCGAGGTCCAGGACCACCTGCTGACGCTCGCTACAGCCCATGCTGAGCGGCTGGTGCTCGAGAATTTTCAGGCCGCCATCGAGGCGACATCCCATGAGCATCTTCAGCACGTGCTCCGGCTCGTGTGTACGCTTTACGCTCTTGAGCACCTCGAACGGGACCGTGGCTGGTTCCTGGAGCAGAACCTGATCGACGCACCGGTCGCGAAAGCCGTTCGGAAGGAAGTCAACCACCTGTTGCATCGCCTCCGGCCGATCGCGGTCGAGCTCGTCGATGCCTTCGGGATCCCAGACGAACTCCTCGGCTCGGAGATCGGCTCGGGTCGCCTTCCGCTAGATCCGTGAGGATCACGGACCTCGAATCGGGCAGCGTGTATGTCGTTCGACAGTCGTTTCGCGACGACGAGGGGACTCTCGTGCTGCCTGGCGACCGGATGACGTTCGAGCGATACCGTGCCGTGCCCGTCACGGGTGGCTTTGAGGTCACCTTTCGTGAGGAGACCCTCGTTCTGCACGAGGATCGACAGACCGACGTCTGCGAGCACGCGGAGTGGTTCCTTGAGGACACCTCCTCGTGACAGCGTGATCCTTCTCAGCGGTCGCTACGGATTGAGTTCCAGCGTGGCCACAATCGGTAGGTGGTCCGACGCACGCCGCGCG
>JBCDLV010000214.1:0-5974 GCA_038744895.1 Bacteroidota bacterium
GCGTCGCGAAAGAGGAGAACGACTGGTAGACGTCTTCGAGGCTATGCGTCTCGCTTGTCTGCGTGGTAGCGGAGAGCCAAGGCGAGGCAGTGCGCCAGCGCGTCGGTCGGGACCTCGTCGTCGGCGTCGAACAGGAGACCGCGGCTCCCGTCGAAGCGGAACAGGTCCGGGTACAGCTGGCGGAACGTCCCGATGAGCGCCGTCTGGCAGTTGACGAAGACGCCGTATTCGCTGGTGGCGTCTCGCAGCGGCGCGATTCGGACCGTCGTGCCACTCCGAGTCTCAGAGGTGAGGAAGCTGGGCTCGCCCCAGCGCAGGGCCTCCTCGATCCGTCCGACGCCAGGTGTCTCCGCAGCGGTCACGAGCACGAGATCACGCAGTGCGAGCAGTCGCTCCCGAAGCGGCGACGGGTACGACTCGTACACCTGCCGAACAGCGTTAGGAGCAGGCGGGATCTCCGCGCTCACGAGACTGGGGCGACGGTGACATGGCCGAGGATCTGATGCAGCAGATCAGCCCGTGAGCACACGGAAGGCGCTACGACGATGATTCGAGCGCCCGTGTCTTCGTTCTGGAGCAGCGCCGCGCAGGGGTACCGCTCCCGTCGAGGTCCGGTGATCAGCTGGCGCTCGCGCTCGGTGAACGCCAGCGGGGTGAAGGTCCACGGCCTACGGACAGTCCAGTCTGTGTAGACGATCTCGACGCGCTGGTCCAGATCGACCACGGTGCCCTCGACATCGAACACGCCTCGACAGTCGGTCTCGAAGCCGAACAGTCCGAGCCCGTGCTCCCACGCAGCGAACAGCGGACCGTCCCCCCAGTAGATCGCGCCCTCGTGGACGGGGTGCGGCAGGAGTTCGTCGTCGCGTGGGTCGTAGTCCTGCCAGTGACCGCCCGCCCAGCGCTTCCACCAGAACATTCCTGCGTGCCCTCCCATCTGGGCACCGCCGTGGTATTGATCCTTGATATCGATCCGGGGGAAGCGTGGCCCGAGGAGGAGCAGCGACCCTCCCCTATCGACGAATGAGTCCAGAGCGTCCGTCACGGAGTCGCCACCCTTGGTGGTGTAGGGCAGCTCGTTGCCAACGAGCACGAGGAGGTCTCCCGAACCCGCCAAGCTGTCGATGTCGCGTGCGGCGACGTGGCGCATGCGGCCGAAGAAGCTCACCGCAGCGCGGACAAAGCCCTGGAGGATGTCGGCAAACAGTCGAGGCTCGTCCATGAGGATGGGATTCTCGACCGGCACCGGCGCCGGCAGCGGGGGCATCGCCAGGTCGCCACTCCACACGCGCTGCGGGGCGTAATCCACCTCGACGACGTGCTTGCCCCCGGGGGCCAGCGCCAGCAGGAGATACTCGCTCGCGCCGGCCTCCTCGCGCTCCGGGGTCACCTCCACCCCGTCGACGCGGATCACCTCGACAGCCTCGCGAGGCGGCACCCGGAGTTCGAGATGCTCGACGGACGTACCGTCCAGGACAATCCGCACGCCCTCGGGCGACTGCCGGTACGATAGCCGTCCGCTCACGAGGTCCAACTCGGCCTCCCAGGCGTCCCAGGAGCGCGGCACCGCTGGCGCCAGCCGTACCGAGCGCTCCCCCGGCTCTTGGATGGTCAAGCCGACCAAGCCGTACTGGACAGCCTCCAGAAGAGCACCCGACCCCGTGATGAAGGCGTGACCGACGACGTCGTCCTGCGTTCCATCCTCGGGGTTGAGGTACTCCTCGCACAGCCCCGGGAGGGTCGGCCGTGCGAACGTGTCCGTGATCTTCGAGAGGACGTGCAGCCCGCCCTCTGCGTCGAAGTTCAGGAACCGCGCTTTGGCCTCGTGGGCCATCCACCACGGCCACACGCGGCTGTTGTGGTCGTTGTCGAGGGGGACGTACCGCATGGGCAGGTCCGTGGTGACCGTACCGAACGGCCGCCAGCTGCGCTCCCGGATCGTCTCCAGCGTACGGAACCGCTCGTTCCGGCTGGCGATGCGCTCGCTGATGGCGATCGCGTTATCGGCCAACATCAGCGTGGTGTCGGGCACGCCCCACTGAACGGCGTTGTTGAAGTAGCCCGCCGGATTCCAGAACGCGTCGTGGACCGCAGCCCGGGACCGGGCCGCGAGATCGCGGTACCGCTCGGCGTCGTCGGTCCGGCCGAGCGCCTGGCAGATGTAGGTCATGCGGCGGAGGGCCGCGACGTAGAGCGCATTGGAGTACAGCGTGCGCTGGCCCTCGACGAGGCGCAAGAAGCGCGAGTGGTCCATCCACTCAGTGACATCGATGATGAGCCCGTCGCCATCGGCATCCCTGCGAATCCAGGTCTCGACCCACGGCTCGAACGCCGCGGTCATGCGAGCGAGCCAGTCGCGATCGCCGGTGTGCTTGTACACGCGCCAGACGAGCTTGAGCAGCCAGCCCAGCGCCTCCGCCGAGCCCCCCTGGCTCGTGTCGTCGGAGACCTTGAGGCCGTTCGGATCGTGTGCCGTGTACCGACCGGCCTCATAGTCGAGAGTCGCCAGCACCGCGTCGACGAGCCCAGCGGCGAGGCCACCGGGGCCGAAGCCCGATCCAAAGTCTCGGCTCCACACGTCGCGCCAGCGGAACACGTCGCACACCATCTTGGAGCCCTCACCGCCGGGTGCCCCGCTGGCGGTCGGCTCCCAGTCGTACCCGAGCAGCAGGTGTGCCTTGGCAAAGGCGACGGCGCGGTCGAGGTCCGGGGCCGGCGTCCGCAACCGGATCCCGTGGGTGTGGAGTTGTTCGACCCACTGGTCCGCAGCGCCGAATGGGTCCTGGATCTGGTCCAGGGCGGCCGAGTCGCCCAGGAGGAACGCGCCCGACTCTCCGTCGTCCAGCGCGAGGCTGAGCGAGTCCTCGCTGGCGCCAGCCGGTGTCCAGGACCGCACGGCGGCGCCCGCTGACGTCGGTGTCTCGCCTTCGAGGGCCAGCGTCCACTCGTGCGAGCCTGCGGACTCGATCAAGACGACCATCGCGACCGCATCCGGCTGCGCTGCGACCGTGACCGCGCCTCGGCCCTCGATCTCGTACCGCGTCCGGCCCGGGGACACGAGTGTCTGCACCGGCACGCCAGCGGAGGCGAGCGCGCCGCCCACGTGCAGCGTATAGCCGTCGGCGGGGCCCGCGAACACGAACGCGGCGCTGGCGGCGCGCACGCGGGCGATCAGGCGACCGTTGCCGGCCAGGGTCTCGACATCGCTGTCGAATGGGAGGGGCTCCATAGGGATCAGGCAGGCATCGGCGACGAAGGTAAGCGCTTACATGCTGGTCTCTACCACGGAAACGCCCCGCTGGCAGTGGCGCCAGCGGGGCGAGATCAGGCTGTCACGCGGAGGCCGATCAGGCGGCTTGCACCTTGGCCTCCCGGTACCGCCGGTCGGCTTCGTCCCAGTTGACGACGTCCCACCAGGAGCTCACGTAGTCCGGACGCCGGTTCTGGTAGTGGAGGTAGTACGCGTGCTCCCACACGTCGATGCCCAGAATGCCCGCGTGCCCGTGGAGGGCAGGGCTGTCCTGGTTCGGCATTCCGTGGATGTGAAGCCCTTCCTCCGCACCGTAGCCGAGCCACGCCCAGCCGGATCCGAACTGCCCTTTGGCTGCAGCCTCGAACTGCTCCTTGAAGGCGCCGAACGACCCGAACGTGTCGTCGATGGCCGCCGCCAGCTCGCCGGTTGGCGCGCCGCCGCCGTTGGGCGACATGAGGGTCCAGAAGATGCCGTGGTTGAGAAACCCGCCACCGTTGTTGCGGACAGCGGTCTGCTTGTCCTCGGGGAGCGCGCTCAAGTTGGCGAGGGTCTCTTCGATCGGCTTGTCGGCCCATTCGGTACCGTCCAGCGCTGCGTTGAGCTTGTTGGTGTACCCCTGGTGGTGCTTGGTGTGGTGGATGCGCATGGTCTGCTCGTCGATGACGGGCTCCAGCGCGTTGTAGTCGTACGGGAGGGGCGGGAGTTCGAATGCCATGGAGGGATGGGATGAGGTGTCTGTCCAACGTTGGCACCCACGCACCGTTTCCAGCTGGCGGCAGCCATCTAGCTCGAAGAGACACATCGCTCGGGCAACCCATTTGCGCCAGCTGGCGCCGGTCCGCACACGGCAAAGGTCTGCGTAGGTGCTGGCTCCCTGCCTATTGAGGTTGCGTTGTTGGCGTAACCGGTGGGGTATACCGCGACAAGTCCCAGACTCATCCCGATGTCGCTCTCCATCTCGACGCGCGAACACGACCCGTCCGAGCGCATTCACCCGGAGACTCCACCGTTGCCATGGACCCGCACGTCTTCGTCCTCTTCGGCGCCACGGGAGACCTCGCCAAGGTGAAGCTCTTCCCAGCCCTCTACCGCGTCACGACTCACGAGACGTCGGGCGCCGACCCTGCCATCATCGGTGTCGGGCGCTCCGACTGGGACGACGAGACCCTACAGCAAGCCGCGGCCGATGCCCTCGTCAACGACGGCATCGAGCGCGACGAGGCCGCCCGCTGGGCTGCGAGTGCCCTGACGTATGCCCGCGTCGAGGCCTACGACCAGCTGGCGCCCGTCTTCGACCGGCTGGAGGCGATCGAGGCCGACCGCGGCCTGCCCGGCAACCGTGTGTACTACCTCGCTCTCCCACCGTCCGCATTTCCCGGGACGATCGGCGCCCTCGGGGAGCACGAGGAGCACCGGGGGACGACCCATGAAGAGCAGGGCGACGGACCGTGGGTTCGGCTCGTGATCGAGAAACCATTCGGTCACGACTTGGATAGCGCGCGCCAGCTGAACGAGGTGGTCCACGAGCATTTCCCGGAGCGCCTCGTCTACCGGATCGACCACTACCTCGGCAAAGAGACCGTCCAGAACCTGCTGGTTTTTCGGTTCGCGAACGCCTTCTTCGAGTCGGCATGGAGCCGCCGCGACGTGGAACGGATCGAGATCACCGTCTCGGAAACCAATGACGCTGCGGGCCGAGCCGGCTACTTCGACGGGGTCGGCACGCTGCGCGACATGATCCAGAACCACCTCACGCAGCTCTTCGCGCTGACCGCCATGGAACCACCGGCTCGGCTCGACGCGGAGGGCATCCGGCGCGAGAAGGTCAAAGTGCTTCGCTCGACCCGCACAGCTGAGCCCGGTGATGTAGTCCTCGGCCAGTACGGTCCTGGCGACGGGAGCACCGAGGGGTACTGTGAGCACGAAGGCGTTCCGGAGGGCTCTCGTACGGAGACCTTCGCCGCGGTTCGTCTGCACGTGGACAGCTGGCGCTGGCAGGGCGTCCCCTTCATCCTTCGGACTGGAAAGCGGATGCCGGAGAAGCTCTCGGAGATCGTCGTTGTCTTCAGACGTCCCCCCGTTACTCTCTTCCAAGCCAACGGGGACTGCGAGCCGGCGCGCAACGTGCTTCGCCTGAGGCTGCAACCCAACGAGGGATTCCGGCTGGCGTTCGACGTCAAGACGCCGGGGTCGGGCTTCGGCGTGACCACGCGTGAGCTAGCCTTTCGCTACGAGGACACGTTCGGCGCTTTCCCAGACGCCTACGAGACCCTTCTGCACGACATCGCCCAGGGCGACACCACCCTGTTCGTCCACGCCGAGGAGGCCGAGGAGGCCTGGCGCGTGTACGGTGACCTCATCGACAACGAGCAGATTGACGTCCATCCCTACCCATCCCACACATGGGGCCCGGACGCTGCGGGCACGCTCATCGAGGCCCCGCCAGCGGAGCAGACGGGCGAGCCCATCGAGAACTGCTGACCGCCTTCATGGCTGCTGACCTCATCGTGCTTCCATCGCCGCAGGCCGTCACAGAGGCACTCGCCGATCGCACGGCGACCGCACTCCGCACTGCGCTTCAGGAGAAGAATCGCGTCAACCTCTGCGTGACGGGCGGCTCGACGCCACGTCCAGCCTACCAACGGCTGGCCCAAGCCGATGGCATCGAGTGGAATCGGGTGCATCTCTTCTGGACCGACGAGCGATCCGTGCCACCCGACC
>JBCDLV010000215.1:0-5955 GCA_038744895.1 Bacteroidota bacterium
CGACCCGCTGGCGGATGTCGCGCGGGTCGCCATCGGCCCCGTGACTGCCGAGGCTCTGGTCCCGTTCGGACTCACCGCCACGGCCGTCGCCGACCCATACACCGTGCCGGGCCTGCTCTCGGCCCTCGACTCTCTCTTTGCATGACTCCCGACCTGGTGGCCCCTGACCTGTTGGCATCGACGCCCGGCCCCGACCGCCCCCAACGTTTGCGCCAGTCCGCGGCGGTGCGGCGCCTCGTCCGCGAGACGCGTCTCGATCCGGCCAGCTTCGTTCTGCCGCTGTTCGTGCGAGGTGGAGAGGGCGTCCGCCACGAGATCTCGTCCATGCCGGGCGTCTTCCAACTCTCCGTGGACGAAGCCGTGCGTGAGGCGGAGGCCGCAGCTGCCCTCGGCCTGGGCGGCGTGCTGCTGTTCGGCATTCCCGAGCACAAAGACGCCGAGGGCTCCGCCGCCCACGACGATGCGGAGGCCGTCCAGCGCGCGGCGCGCGCCATCAAGGACGCCGTCCCCCCGCTGGCGGTCATCACCGACGTGTGCCTGTGCGAGTACACAGACCACGGCCACTGCGGCTACATCACCGAGCACGGCCACCTAGACCTGGAGGGGTCACTTCCTCGGCACGTCGCGACGGCTGTGAGCCATGCCCGTGCAGGTGCCGACCTCGTGGCACCGTCGTCCATGATCGACGGGGTCGTCGGTGAGATCCGAGGGGGTCTCGACGCGGCAGGCTTCGGGCACGTCGGCATCTTCAGCTACGCCGTCAAGTACGCGAGCGCCTTCTACGGACCCTTCCGCGACGCGGCCGACAGCGCGCCGGCCTTCGGCGACAGACGCACGCACCAGATGGACCCCGGCAACGTGCGCGAGGCACTTCGTGAGGCCGCGCTCGACGTGGAGCAGGGCGCCGACCTCCTCATGGTCAAGCCGGCCGTGGCCTACCTCGACGTGATCCGCCAGACTAAGGAGGCGTTCCCGGAGCGTCCGCTGGGGGCCTACCACGTCTCGGGCGAGTATGCCATGCTCAAGGCGGCGGCTGCCAACGGGTGGATCGACGAGCGGCGGGCCGTTCTGGAGACGCTCACCAGCATCCGCCGTGCGGGTGCCGACATCCTCATCACGTACTACGCGGCAGAGGCGGCGCGCTGGATCGCCAGCGGAGACGCGTAGCCGATGAAGACGTACGAGAGGAGATCTACGCACAGCCTGTGGCGTACGTCTCTCAAAGCTTTCACTTTCGACTGAAAACCGACGCGATGGCACTCGACATCCAGCCCGCCACCCGTCCTCGCGAGGCGCCACCCGCTGGCGAGCGGGAGTCCGGCGGAGGGCTCAGCCTCGCCGAGCGTGGCAAGACCGCCGAGGGGGCACCACACTTCCTCGACCGGCGGCTGTTCATCCAACTCCTCGCCTACACGGGGTGCTCCGACACGGCCCCGCTGGTGGAGGCCGCCGAGCAGGCGGGCGTCGGGGGCGCCGTCTACCAGAGCGCCCAGGACCCGCGCGGCGTCGCCATCCTCACCTTTCACGAGGACCCTGCGTTCTTCGTCGGCGAGGGGCGTGCCCTTCACCTGTCGCCAGCGGTGGCGGATCTGACGCCGATCCCCGAGCTGACCATGCTCGGGCGGACGTACTCGATCGGCTACGAGCAGGACTTGATCGGGGCCCTGGTGGCCAAGCCCGTTAAGACGATTGCCAACGAGGCGTGGCCCTGGGCCGTCTGGTACCCGCTACGACGGAGCGGGCGGTTCGAGCGCGAGCCGCGCGAGGAGCAGCGCAAGATGCTCATGGAGCACGGCGGCATCGGCAAGTCCTTCGGTCGCAGCGACCTGGCACACGACGTCCGGCTGGCGGCCCACGGGCTCGACCCCAACGACAACGACTTCGTGACCGGCCTCGTCGGGCGCGATCTCCACCCCCTCTCGGCCGTCGTCCAGCGGATGCGTTCGACGCGTCAGACGGCCGAGTTCATCGACAACCTCGGCCCGTTCTTCGTCGGGCGCGCCGTGTGGCAGAGCGCTGGGCCGTTCGCCTGGGCGCTAGACCACGAAGGAAGCGGGCATTGATGGGCCAGCGGTGAGTGGGAAGAGGCCCGTAGCAGACATCTCCCTTCTCATCCCACAGCCTCCCGCCCCGCTGGCGGACGCCCACCGCCAGCCGACCACGTCCGATCCCACCTCCCTCTGCCATTGGCCACTCCCCACTGGCCCCCTCCCCCGAATGCCCCGATTCCTCGACGCCCTCCACGGCAAGCCCGTCGACGCCACGCCGGTGTGGTTCATGCGCCAGGCTGGCCGCTACCTCCCCGAGTACCGCGCCGTCCGTGAGAAGCACGACTTCCTCACGATGGTGAAGACGCCCGAGATCGCGGCCGAGATCACGCTCCAGCCGATCCGCCGGTTCGACCTCGACGCCGCGGTCATCTACTCGGACCTGCTGCCACCGCTCGAAACGATGGGGCTCGACCTCCGCTTCGAGAAGGGCATCGGGCCGGTGATCGACAACCCGATCCGCACCACCAAGCAGGTGGACCTGCTGGCGACGCCGCCAGCGGGCGAGACCATGCCGTTCACGCCGGAGGCGATCCGGCTCGTGAAGGAGGAGCTGGGCGACCGCGTGCCGGTGATCGGCTTCGCGGGGTGCCCGTTCACGCTCTCGGCGTACGCCATCGAGGGCGGCGGCTCCAAGAAGTACGAGCTGACGCGCCGGTTCATGTACCAGGAGCCGGCCGCCTGGCGCCGCCTGATGGACAAGATGGTGACCATCGCGGGCAGCTTCCTCGGCGAGCAGGCGAAGGCGGGCGCAGATGCCCTGCAAGTCTTCGACTCGTGGGCGGGCGTCCTCTCGCGCTACGACTACGAGCGCTACGTGGCACCCTACAGCGCCAACCTGATCGCCATCGCCAAGCGCACCGGCCTCCCGGTGATCCACTTCTCGACTGGCACTGGCGGCCACCTGGACGCGATCGCCTCCGCTGGCGGCGATGCCATCGGCGTGGACGCAGGGCCGTCGCTCCGGGAAGCACGCCAGCGGGTCGGCGACGACCGGCCGCTCCAGGGCAACTTGGACCCGTACCTCCTCCAGGCGCCGTGGCGAGAGCTTCGGGCGCAGGCCGACCGCGTCCTCGACGAGGCGCCGGAGACGGGCCACATCTTCAACACCGGCCACGGCCTCGTGCCGGCGACCCCGCCGGATGCCGTGGCACGACTGACCGACTACGTCCGCGAGAAGACCGCTCGCTAGCGCGAGCCTGTAGCATGTCCCGTGTTGCGTATCGGTGCCACGAGCGACAGAACACGCAATACGAACCCCGAAGGGACGGCGCAGCCAACACGCAACACTCCGCCCAGGGCGACCGCCAGCCCCGTGAGACATTGACCACCCCACACTATGACTGACACCTCCAAGCCGATCGGCGTCCTCTTCATGGCGTACGGCGGCCCCGAGTCGCTCGACGAGATCGCCGGGTACCTCTCCGACATTCGCCATGGGCGGCCGACGACGACGGCCGTCCTCGACGAGATCACGAACAACTATCGCTCGATCGGCGGCGCCTCGCCCATCATGGGGCTGACGCAGGCGCAGATCGACGGCGCGATGGCGGTCCTCAACCCCGAGGGCCAGCCCGAGCGGTTCAAGGCTTACCTCGGCATGCGCCACTGGGCGCCGTGGATCGAGGAGACCGTCGGAGACATGATCGACGACGGCATCGAGAAGGCCGTGGCCATCGTGCTGGCGCCGCACTTCTCGTCCATGTCCATCGCCAAGTACCAGGGCAAGGTCAAGGCCGGGCTGGACCTCTACCGCGGAGACATCGAGTTCACCTACGTCGACGCCTACTTCGACGCGGACCTTCTGATCGACGCGTTCGCCGACCGCGTCCGTGAGGGCATCAACGAGTTCCCGGAGGAGGAGCGCGACGAGGTCCACGTGGTGCTCTCGGCGCACAGCTTGCCGGTTCGCATCCTCAAGATGGGCGACCCCTACCAGAAGCAGCTCTGGACGACGGCCCGCCTCATCGCCGAGCGCGCGGGCTTGCGCGAGGACCAGTGGAGCTGGAGCTACCAGTCGGAAGGCCGCAGCCCGGAGCCGTGGCTCGGGCCCCAACTCGAGGATCACGTCCCCGCCCTGAAGGAGGAGCGCGGCATCGACAAGGTCGTGAGCCTCGCCATCGGGTTCGTGAGTGACCACGTCGAGATCCTGTTCGACATCGATATCGAGGCCCAGGCCGCGGCGAAGGAGAATGGGATCACGCTCGTCCGTCCGCCATCGCTCAACGACGACCCACGCTACACGCGCCTGCTGGCGGAGCTCGTCGAGGAGAAGGCCGCAGCCGAGGGCTGGGTCGAGTCCGGCGTCCGCCACGTGACCGCACCGACACCGGCCATGCCGATGCCCGAGGGCACCGTCGACGCCGGCGCCGAGCCCGTCGCAGCGTAGCACTTTCCCCATTCACTGCGCCATCCTGAGTGACCGCGTCGGCCTCGCTCAGCGTGGGCTCCGCGAGTTGAAAGATCTCTTGTACGTCGTCGCCTCAGAGCAGGGGCGAGAGCGTCGCCTGGGGTCGCACGCGCGGCCGAGGCCTTTCGGCTCTAGCGCCAGCGGTGTCTCCGCTCGGGACGACACAGCAGGCCAACACGCCCGCGTCGAACGGAGTCTGCCAACCGCCGCACCATGACCGACCGCACCGACATCCTCGTCCTCGGCGGCGGCATGGCGGGTCTCGCGGCCGCTCGCCAGCTGGCGGAGCGGGGGAGGAGCGTCCGTCTGCTGGAGGCGTCCGACCGCCTCGGCGGCGTCGTCAAGACGCTGCGGCACGACGGCTTCGTGGCCGACGTGGGCCCCGACGTGTTCCTGGTGCGCAAGCCTGCCGCGGCCCGGCTGGCGGAGCGACTCGGGGTCCCGCTGGCGCCCGCGCGCATGGGCGCCCTGATCCAGCGGAATGGGCGACTGCATCCGCTGCCGGCGGGGCTGACCGGCCTCGTCCCTGGGCGGCTGGCACCGCTCCTCACGACCCGTGCGATGGGCGCGCGCGCCAAGCTCCGCGCTGCCCTCGAACCCCTCATCCCCGTCCGCGCCGACGCGTCCGACGAGAGCCTCGAAGCCTTCGCTATCCGCCGCTTCGGCCGCGGCGCCTGGGACGATCTCATCGAGCCACTCCTCGGCGGGCTCTATGGCGCCGACGACGGACCCATCTCGCTCCGATCCACGCTCCCGAACCTCCACGACCGTGAGCAGACGGGCCGCTTCCTCCGCGTCGGAGGTGCGCCGCCCTCCGCCAGCGGGTCGCCGTTCATGCGCCCGGTCGATGGTATGGACGTCCTGACCGATGCCCTCGCGGACGCTCTCCGGCACGCCGGTGTGGTCGTCGAGACGGAGACGCCGGTCGATAGCCTCGACGCTACCGCCAGCGGGTACCGCGTTCTGCTGGCGGATGGGACGGTCCGCGAAGCAGAGGCGGTGCTCGTCGCGCTCCCCGCGCCAGCGGCCGCTCGGGTGCTCGCCTCGCTAGACCCCCCGCTGGCGGCCCCGCTGGCGGACATCCCGATGGGAAGCGCTACCTCTGCCGTCATCGGCATCCGCTCGGAGGGCGTCCGCGTGCCGGACGCCTCGGGCTGGCTCGTCCCGAAGCGCGAGGGCGGACCCGTTCAAGCGGTCACGACGCTCTCGAAGAAGCACCCCGGCACGGCCCCGGAGGGCTTCGACCTCTTCCGCGTGTTCCTGCGCTCTGCGTTCGCCGCTTCCGCGTCGGACAGGCAGGTCGTCTCCGCAGCCATCGACCACCTGCGCCAGCGGGTGGGACTGGTGGCCGAGCCGGTCTGGACGGCCGTCCAACGCTGGACCCGTGCCCAGCCTCGCTACACGCTCGGCCACCCGGACCGGCTGGCGGCGCTCGACGCCGCGCTCGAACGGCACCCTGGGCTGGCGCTCGCAGGCGCGTCGCTCCGGGGCGTCGGC
>JBCDLV010000216.1:0-5946 GCA_038744895.1 Bacteroidota bacterium
CACCGGTGGCCGCACGGTCCTCGACTTCGAGAACGCAGCCTACGAGACGCCCGTGGGCGAGCTGTCCGGGCCCGTCCGCACGCAGTTCGGCGTCCACCTGGTCAAGGTGACCGACCGCAGACCGCGCCGTGCCGAGATCCAGGCGCGGCACATCTTGATCCGCACACAGTCCGATGCGGAGGTCGACTCCGCCACGGCGGTGATCGACTCGCTCCGTGCTCGCGTCCTCGCCGGAGACGACTTCGCCGAGCTGGCGCGGGAGTTCTCCGACGACACCGGGTCCGGCGCCCGCGGCGGGGACCTCGGCACGTTCGGACGCGGACGCATGGTGCCTCCCTTCGAGCAGGCCGCCTTCGAGCTCGACGAGGTCGACGACCTGTCCGGGCCGGTCGTCTCCCGCTTCGGCGTCCACCTGATCCAGCTCACCGGTGTCTCGGAGCGTCCGTCCTACGAGGACTCGTACACGGAGCTTCGTCAGCTGGCGGAGCGGCTGCCTCGCACGGCGCTGCGCCGGCAGGAGCTGGGCCGCGAGTTCATCGACGAGGTCGGCGGCACCTACGACGCGCCGCTCGTCCGCGAGGCGGTCATGCAGTACGGCGAGGACGCCGCCCGCGACAGCGTCCTGGCCCTCGGCTTCGGGGACTACGCCGAGCGCACCTTCGCCACCGTCGGCGACTCCACGTACGCCTTCGACGACGTGATTCCCACCCTCCGGCGCACCCGCTACGGCCCCCACCCCGCTGGCGAGATGATCGAGGCCACGCGCGGCTTCGTCGAGGAGCAGGCCGTGCAGCAAGCCCTCGCGCGCCTGGAGGAGCGCGACCCCGAGTTCGCCCGCGTCTTCCAGAGCTATGCCGAGGGCGTTCTCCTCTTCCGGGTCGCCGAGGACAGCGTTTGGACGCCTGCCAAGGAGGACGAGGCGGGCCTGCGTGCCTATTTCGAGGCCCGGCCCGGTCAGTTCCGCTTCCCCGAGAGGCGGCGCGTGCTGGCCTTCCGGAGCAGCTCCGACTCCCTCCTCCAGGCCGTCCGCGGCCGTGTCAGCGACGGGCTCGACCCGCTGGCGGCGCTGGACGGGCGCACCGATGTGCAGTTGGACACGCTCTACATCGCCGACTCGACGCAGACCGCCGTTGACGCGGTGTTGACGATGACGCTGGGCCAGACCACCGACATCATCCTCGAACGAGGCCGCCGCGTCTTCTTCCTGTACGACGCCCTCGAAGGGCCTCGGGACAAGTCGTTCCAAGAGGCACGCGCCGAGTTGGTGACGGGCTTCCAGGAGGAAATGGAAGAAGCCTGGGAGGAACGGCTTCGCGAGCGATACGACGCGGACCTCTATCCGGAACGCGTTCCGCCCACGTCGTCTGTGCAGCCGGATCGGGGCCAAGGGCCTGGAACGGTCGTCGGGGGCTAGCGCCATGCGGTGGGCGCTCGCGTTGGTGGCTCTGACGGTGGCGGGGTGCGGTGACGCGCCCGCCACCGACGACGGCAACAGCGACGTCGTCGCCCGCGTCGGCAACGCCGTCCTGACGGAGAGCGATCTCGCAGACGCTCTCGGCAATGCGCCGGCCGGCCTCGACACGGCTGCCGCGCGGACGCACGTCGTCGAACAATGGGTCCAGCGCGAGCTGCTCGTCCAGGAGGCGCGCGCCACCGGCCTGGACGACGACCCGGCCATCCAGCGCCGGCTGGCGGAGAGCGAGCGCGCCACCCTGGAAGCCGCAGCCCTCGACGCCTACTTCGCGCAGACGCCAGCGGAGCCCTCCGACGAGGAGGTCGGCGCGTACTACGAGGAGAACCGCGAGGCGCTCGCGCTGCGCGAGCCGTACGTCCGCCTCCGGCACCTCCGCGTGACCGATCGCCAGCGGGCCATCGAGGCGCGCGGGGCGCTGGAGCGCGCCATCGCCTCGGAGTTCCCCGATTCCCTCTTCGCACTCGTGGCGCGCGAGTACGGCGCCGATCCCGACGGCGCGGTCGCCTTCGCGTCCGAGTACGTCTCCGAAGGCCGCATGCGTTCGCTCGACGCCGAGCTGGGGGATCGCATCGCGGCGCTGCCCGCTGGCGCCCAGGTGGCCGCCGTGACCGTCGGTTCCGTGTTTCACATCGTCCAAGTAGTCGATCGTGTCCCCGAGGGCACGGTCCCGCCCCTTACGCTCGTTCGGGACGAGCTGGCGGAACGGCTCGCCGTCCGAATGCGGCGCGACGCCGAAGCCCGCCTGCTCCAACAGCTCCGATCCGAGGCCCAGGCCCGTGGCCGCCTCGACCTCAACCTCTAGCTCCTGTGCGACGCTTCCTTCCTGTTGCTCTCCTCGTCCTCACCGCCGCCGCAAGCGCGCAGCCGGTCCAGCCTGGCTCCCGCCTCGACGGCATCGCTGCCGTCGTCGGCGAGCAGGTCGTCCTCTACTCCGAGGTCGACGCTCTCGTCCAGCAGACGGCGCAAGGCCGCGAGGCCCCGCCAGACCTGTGGAGCCGCGCCTTGGACCGCCTCGTCGGCCAGCGTGTCATCATCGACCGCGCGCGCCGCGACACCACCCTCAACGTCACCGAGGACTTCGTCAACCAGCAGGTCGACGCGCAGGTGACGGCGCTCTCGCGCCAGCTGGGCGGGGACGCTGCGCTGGAAACCGCCTACGGCCGCTCGATCGAGGAGGTCAGAGCGTCGCTCCGGCAGGACGTGCGCGACGATCTGATGCTGCAGCAGTTCCAGGCGCGCCGGATGCGTGACGTGACCATCACGCCCGGAGAGGTCCGCGAGTGGTTCGACCAGATCCCCTCCGACCAGCTGCCGCTCGTCCCCGAGTTGGTTCGCGTGGCCCACATCGTCCAGCTCCCGGTGGCCGACGAAAACGCCAGAGCCGAGCGCCGCGCCTTCGCCGATGCGCTCCGGGACTCGATCGTTGCGGAGCAGGCCACCATCGAGGACCTGGCCAACCGCTTCTCTCAGGATCCGGGCAACAGCAACCGCGACGGGTCCAAGAACGGCGGCCTGTACACCACGCTTCGCCTGAGCGATCTCGAAACGCGCTTCCGCGCCGCGGCCGCCAATGCCGAGATCGGTGCGATCTCGCCGGTCTTCGAGACGCCCTTCGGCTACCACGTCATGCGCGTCAACGAGCGCCAGGGCGATCAGATCTCCTTCAACCACGTCCTCATCACCGTCGAGACGGGCGAGAGCGAGGGCGAGGCCGCCAAGGAGCGGCTGACCGTGCTGCGTGACTCGGTGCTCGCGGGCGCACCGTTCGAGGCCATCGCGCGTCGCAACTCCGAGGACCCGTTCTCGGCACCGCGTGGCGGCTTCGTCGCAGACCCGCAGACGCGCCAGCGGGACCTCCAGATCAACGGCCTCGGGCCGCTGTGGCAGGCCACGCTCGACACGCTGGAGGTCGGCGAGATCTCGATGCCAGGCGAAGTCCAGCTGCTCGACGGAACACAGGCGTACCACATCGTGCTGCTCCAGAAGAGAGCGCCCGAGCACACGCTCTCCATCGCCGACGACTACTCGCTCCTCAGCCAGTACGCCCTGCAGGACAAGCAGGGACGCATATTGGAGGAGTGGCTCGCCGACCTGCGACGGATGGTGTACGTGGAGATCCGCGCCGACGAGTACCAGCCCGCTGGCGAAAGCTGACGCTGGTCCTCGCCGCAGGCTTCCGTTGTAGTCTCCCCCTCTCCGCGCTCGCTGTTCCATGCCCGTCGACCCGACTGATCCGTCTGCCGTCTCCGCGCTGGCGGACGCCTACCGCCAGCTGCGCACAGAGGTCGGGCGCGCCGTCATCGGACAGGAAGAAGCCGTCGAGGGGCTGACGGTAGCGCTGCTGGCGCGAGGCCACGCGCTGCTGGTGGGGGTTCCGGGGCTCGCCAAGACGCTCCTCGTGCGCACGCTCTCCGACGCGCTCAATCTCTCGTTCAACCGCGTCCAGTTCACGCCGGACCTGATGCCCGGCGACATCACCGGTACCGAGGTCGTCGAGGAAGAGCAAGGCACCGGTCGTCGCGTGTTCCGGTTCGTCAAAGGACCCATCTTCGCCCACGTCGTCCTCGCGGACGAGATCAACCGGACACCGCCGAAGACACAGGCGGCGCTCCTGGAGGCGATGCAGGAAGGCCACGTCACCGCGGCGGGCCAGACGTTCGATCTCCCGTCACCGTTTTTCGTGCTCGCCACGCAGAACCCGATCGAGCAGGAAGGCACCTATCCCCTTCCCGAGGCCCAGCTCGACCGGTTCATGCTGAACCTCTGGCTCGACTACCCGCCCTTCGCAGACGAAGTGGCCGTCGTCAAAGGAACCACCAGCGGGGAGGCGCCCCAGATCCAGCCCGTGCTGTCGTCGGAAGATCTCGGCGCCTATCAGGCGCTCGTCCGCAACGCCCCCGTCGCCGACCACGTCGTTGAGCACGCCGTCCGCCTGGCAGCGAGCACGCGCCCGGGGCGCGAGGGCACGCCGGACTTCGTGACCCAGTACCTGAGCTACGGTGCCGGCCCACGCGCCAGCCAGTACCTCGTGCTCGGCGCCAAAGCCCTCGCCCTTCTCGATGGCCGCGTGACCCCGCTGGCGGAGGACGTGGATCGGATCGCGGTGCCCGTTCTTCGGCACCGGATCGTGGCCAACTTCAACGCGGAGGCCGAGGGCGTCTCGGCCGTCGACGTCATCCAGCGGCTTGTGGCACTCAAGGACTGAAGGCATCCCAAGAACCGCTGGCGTGTACCGCTCGTCGCCAGCGGGGACTGGCGCCAGCGGGCGGATGGGCTGAGCTTGCGGCTCCCTTGCCTCGTCGCTCGTGCTTGACCTCCGCGATCAATACGTCGTCCCGCCCGCGCCAGCTGTCGAGCTGCGAGCGTTCACGCACGGGCTGATGCCGCGCTCCGTCCCGGACCTCATGGCCGGGTTCTGCGACGACTGGGCCGAGCGCGGCGTCGACGCCTGGAACCAGGTCCCCGACCGGTGGGGATTGGGCCACCCGACGGGATGGTGGTCGCTGCCGGAGGATCTCGCCGATGCGTATGTCGCCCCGCTGCTCGGTGCCCCGGGCGGCACGTGCATCCTCCAGCCGAACGTCCACTGGACCGCGCAGGCACTCCTGTCGTGCGATGCGCCCTTTTCCGGGCGAGACGAGGTCGTGTTCACGGAGGCCGCCTTTCCGTCGGTCGGGCACTCGGCCCACCGGTGGGCCGGGCTTCGGGACCTCCGCCCCGTCGTGGTGCCCGCTGGCGCGGACGGGTTCGTCGACGTGGAGCGGTTGATCGCGGCCATCACAGACCGCACGGCGTGGGTCTTTGTGGCGCACGTCGGCTTTGCCACGGGCGAGGTGCTCCCGAATGGGGCATTGCGGCAGATTGCCGATGCGGCACACGCGCATGGCGCGCTCTTCTGCATCGACGGATACCACGCCACGGCCAACGTGCCCATCGACGTAGAGGCCATCGGGGCTGACGTGTACATGGGCGGGCTCCTGAAGGAGGCCTCCGGGTCGAGCGGCAACACGTACCTGTACGTAAGACCTGATCTGGACCTCCGGCCCAGGCTAGCAGGCTGGTTCGCGGACGCCGACCCGTTCGGGTTCAACGCAGAGCCACAGGATCATCCCGACGTAAGGCGCCGCTTCCTCGCAGGCACGACATCCGTGGCGTCGATGTATCACGCCGTCGAGGGGCTCCGCATCCTCCTCGGGGCAGGCATCGAGGCCGTCCGGGACGACACGTTGGCCAAGGGGGCTCACGCTCTCAATCGAGCCGATGATCTCGGCATCTCGGTCTGCTCGCCGCGCGACGCCGAGCAACGGGGTGCCATGATTGTCTTGAACGTGCCGGAGGCGGACGCGGTCGTCCGATGGCTCAAGACCCAGTCGATCTACGCCGACGCCAGGCGTGGGATGCTGCTTCGCTTCGCCCCATTCGTGTGGAATCCGACGCGCGACGTGGATCACCTCTTCGATGCTCTCGCGGAC
>JBCDLV010000217.1:0-5917 GCA_038744895.1 Bacteroidota bacterium
AAGAGGGCATCCGCTACCAGACCTCGCCGGTGCCGAGAGGGCCAGAGCCGGTCCAGACGATGACTGTCAACGGCGTCGGGATCTACAAAGACTCAGAGCACCCCGACGAGGCCTGGGACTTCATCCAGTTCCTCGCTGGCGCCGAGGCGCAACGGATCATCGCCGGTGAACTGCGCGGCGTCCCGGCGCTCCGGTCTGCGTCGGATGCGCTCGTCGACAACCGGTACGGCGTCCCCGGGCTAGAGGCGTACCTCGTAGGGCTGGAAACGGCCCAGCCGACCCGAACGGCCTCCAATACCTACATCGAGAAGGCCGTTGGCATCTGGCAGGAGCGCGTCGACACCATCCTGGATCAGGAGCACGAGCGTCGGTTCCGCCAGCTTCAGACGCAGAGCGACGGCACCGTCTCCGCCGAGGCGCTCCAGGCCTACCGCGACGAGATGGCCGCGTTCGTGGTCGCGACCGTCGACGACCAGATCCCCCGCCTCGCCGCCGACCTCGACCTCGCCTTCGAGCGGGCCGACCGCGGTGAGGCTGGCACCGCCCAGCGGACTCTCATCCCGATCGCGATCGTGCTGCTGGCGCTCGTCGCGCTCGGCGGCTACATCCTCTACGTGCGCCGCCAGGAGTCCGAGGAGGCATCACACGGCGGAGGTCGCGACGCCGGGTGGGCCGCCTACATCTGCCTCTCGCCCTGGCTGATCGGGTTCGTCTTCTTCACGATCGGGCCGATCTTCGCGTCGATCGCCCTCTCGTTTACCGAGTGGAACATGATCACGGCGCCGCGCTGGGTCGGCGCCCAGCACTACGCGGACCTGTTCACGGACCGCTACTTCGGGCTCGGCATTCAGAAGACGTTCTGGTACGCGGCGCTCGTCATCCCCATCTCGACGATCGGCGGGATCGCGACCGCCGGCCTGCTCACGAGCAACGTCAAGGGGGCGGATTCCTTCAAGGCCATCTTCTATTTCCCGTCGTTGTTCACCGGCGCGGCGGCGGCCGTCCTGTGGGTCAACATGTTCCACAAGGAGTACGGCATCATCAACCGGTTCGTGACGGCGCTGGGCGGGCTCCCGATCAACTGGCTCGACGAGCAACACGCCTTCTACACCGTCGTGCTGATGAACGTCTTCTGGATCGGCGGGGCGACGATCATCTATTACGCCGGGATGAAGCAGATCCCGCGGTCGCTGTACGAGGCGGCGGAGATCGACGGCGCCAGCACTCTGAGGCGGTTCTGGAGCATCACGCTTCCGCTCCTGTCCCCAGTCATCCTGTTCATGGTCATCATGACCACGATCGGGGCCTTCCAGGTCTTCACGCCGGCGCTCTTCTTCGTCAACTACCCCTCGGAGATCGGCGGGCCGGGCGACTCGCTGAGGTTCTACGCCGTCAACATCTACGACGAGGCATTCAACAACCTCCACATGGGCAAGGCGTGCGCGTGGGCGTTCGTGCTGTTCGGGATCATCTTCGCCGTGACGATGCTCCAGATCAAGCTCTCGAAGCGGTTCGTCTACAGCGAGGCCGAGAGCTGATGGACCCGCTCCCTCGCCGCCTCGGGATGTACGCGCTCTTGCTGGGCGTATCGGCGTTCCTGCTGTTCCCGTTCTACTGGGTCTTGATCTCGTCGGTCAAGACGCTGGACGGGCTCTCGATGACGCCCCCCTCGCTGCTCCCCTCGGAGTACCGCACCGACAGCCTCATCGTCGAGGGCGACGTGGTCGAGGCAGGCGACGAGCAGTGGCTCCGGCTGGCGGCCTCGCCCGACCTACTCGGCGGTGACTCCGACACAGCCATGGGCGCCGCCAGCGGGGCGTACTACGTCCGGCTCGATGAGGGCACGCCGACACAGCTGACGGCGTGGATGCCGGACTCGTCGGTCTCGGCGATCGCCGAGGATCGGGCCGTCTCGTTCGGGCAAGCCCGCGTCGTGCAAGTCGGGGAGGATGAACGCATCGTGGCCGCTCGGATGGTGCGTCCCGGCGAAGCAGGGACAGACGAGGTCCTATTCACCGTCGCAACGTCTGACGTCGAACCGGTGACCGCAGAAGGGCTCGACGTGCTGCTGAATCCGGCCTACGAGACGCTCACCGAGATCGCGGTCCGGTGGGAGAACTACCCTGAGACGCTGCGTGGGCCGGAGGCCTCCTTCGGCGAGTCGTCGACGGGGTTCCTGACGTTCTCGCGCAACAGCCTGTTCATCAGCCTGATGGCCGTACTCGGGCAGGTTCTGTCGAGCAGCCTCGTGGCCTACGCCTTCGCGCGCCTGCGATTCAAGGGTCGCGAGGTCCTCTTCGTGCTCCTGCTGGCGACGATGATGATTCCGGGACAGGTAACGCTGATCCCGATGTTCTCGATCTACAAGACGCTCGGGTGGATCGACACCTTCCTGCCGCTGATCGTGCCGCATTTCACCGCGGGCGCCTTCAACGTGTTCTTGCTGCGACAGTACATGCTGACGATCCCGAAGGAGTTGGACGAGTCGGCAGCCATCGACGGCGCGGGGCCGATCCGCACGTTCTGGAGCGTGATCCTCCCCAACTGCGTCCCCGTTCTGATCGTGGTCGGGCTGTTCACGTTCGTCGCGACGTGGCAGGACCTGCTCGGGCCGCTCATCTACCTCGACAACCCCGACTACCGAACGGTCACACTGGGGCTCGAGTACTTCCGCTCGCCGTACGTCGACAACCGACACCTACTGATGACCGGAGCCGTGCTGGCGATGCTGCCGGTCGCGATCCTGTTCTTGTTCTTCCAGCGCTACATCATCTCGGGGATCGCCACGACAGGGCTCAAGGGATAGACCCGGCCTGTTCCCCGCTGGCGCTCATTCTCCGCTGGCGCCCCTGTAACCAGAGCAGACCCAGGTCGAGGGACCTCGCTGGAGGCCACATACAGACCGTTACCTATGGAATGAGGCAGGTCCTCGCGACGGAGGGGACCGCCAGCAGGAGCGCCAGAGGGCAGGGGCACAGATTTGTCCCCTGCAAGGATTGCGAGCCGGGCGAAACGAGGCCACCAGGGGCATGACAACGTTTGCAGGGGAAAACCCTCCACTGTATCCTCACGGAATCAGCCCTTCTGCGCGGAGGCGCTGGTGCCCGCTGGAAGCGATTCCAGTGATGCCACAGGTCACACTCACAGGTTCAGCACCGCTATGCCGCTCGTTACCCCGCCCACTCCCACACGCCTGACGGCGCTTGTGAGGGTATGGGCTTTGGTCGCTTTCCTCATCGCGACGACCTCTCTCGCTTTTGCCCAATCGTTCGACGTCCGAGGCCAGGTCACCGACGCTTCCAGCGGTGACCCGCTCGCCGGGATCAACGTCGTGGAGGCTGGCACCCAGACCGGGACCAGCACCGACGGGCAGGGCTTGTTTTCCCTCACGGTGTCCAGCTCCGACGTCACGCTCGTGGTCTCGGGCCTCGGGTACGTCCGCCAGGAGGTACCGGTCAACGGCCAGGCGATGATCACCGTCGAGCTCGCGCCCGACACGGAACTCATGGACGGGGTCGTAGTGACGGCGCTCGGCATCGAGCGCCAAGAGCGCGCCATCGGCTACGCGGTCGAAGAGCTTGACGGCGAGAGCCTCCGCGAAGTGCGCGAGACGAACGTCGCCAACTCGCTCGCCGGCCGCGTCGCCGGCGTCATCGTCTCGAAGCCGGCCACCGGGCCCGCCGGGTCCAGCCGCGTCGTGATCCGAGGCATCAACTCGCTCGGCGGCAACGGGCAGCCGCTCTACGTGGTCGACGGCGTGCCGATCGACAACACGACCATCTCGTCCGCTGGCGAGTGGGGCGGTGTGGACGGAGGCGACGGCATCTCGGGCATCAACCCAGACGACATCGAGACGCTCACGGTGCTGAAGAGCGCCGCGGCATCGGCGCTCTACGGCTCCCGAGCCCAGAACGGCGTGATCCTGATCACCACCAAGCAGGCCACCCGCGACCCGGGAATCGGCCTGGAGATCAACTCGAACACGACGTTCGATGACGTCCTGGTCAACACTGATTTCCAGAACATCTACGGCCAGGGCACGCGTGGCGAGAAGCCCGAAACAGCCGACGCGTCGCGTCAGTCGGTGCTCACCGCATGGGGCCCCCGCCTCGATGGCTCTCAGGTCATCGGCCCGGACGGCCAGATGCGGACGTACTCGGCCGTGGACAACAGCAACGTCCTCGACTTCTACCAGACCGGTCTGACCACGACCAACACCCTCGCCCTGACGGCCACCACGGAGACGGCAGCCGTCCGTCTCTCCGGCTCGTTCCTGGACAACGAGGGCGTGAGCCCCACGTCGGGCCTCACCCGCGGCACCTTCAACCTGCGCGGCACCGCCGACTTCGGGTCGCGCCTGAGCGCCGACGCGAAGGTCAACTTCATCCGCGAGAACGTCTTCAACCGGCCGCGCCTGTCGGACTCGCCTGGCAACGCCAACTTCTCGGTCTTCCTGCTGGCGCCGAACGTCGACGTCAACGACTACCAGTGCCCCAATGGGGGCTCGGACTGTGAGGTCCCAGGCGCCACCGAGGCCGGTGTCGAGAACGGCATCTTCGACAACATCTTCGTCACGAACCCCTACTGGGCGGCGACACAGTTCGAGGCCTCGGACGAGGAGCGTCGCCTGATCGGTACCGCGTCGCTCACGTACGACTTCACCGACTGGCTCTCTCTCCAGGGCCGCTTCGGTGGCGACACGTACACGGTGCGCCGCACCAACATCGAGCCCTTTGGCACGGCGTACATCCCCGACGGTGCCCAGAGTGAGGAGAACTTCTCCATCTCGGAGATCAACACGGACTTCCTGTTCTCGGCGCAGCGCCAGCTGTCCAACGACCTGTCGATCAACGCCAACCTCGGTGGCAACATCCTCTTCCAGGACAGCGAGACCCTCCGCCTCGGCGGTCGCGGCTTCAGCATCCCGGGCTTGGAGGTCGTCACGAACCAAGGGACCACCAACATCGGCTTCGGCGTCAGCCAGCGTCAGGTGAACTCGCTCTACGGTCTCGCAGAGATCGGCTACCGCGACTACCTGTTCCTGACGGCGACGGCGCGCAACGACTGGTTCTCGACGCTCAACCCGGACGAAAACTCCGTTCTCTACCCGTCGCTGAGCGGCAGCTTCGTGTTCTCGGAGGCGCTCGCGATGCCTTCGTGGCTCTCGTTCGGCAAGGTTCGTGCGTCGTACGCCAACGTCGGTGGCGACACGGATCCGTACCAACTCCTGCTGACCTACAACCTGCAGGGCAACAGCCACCTCGGCCAGCCACGCGGCGGAATCGCCCAGAGCTCCATTCCCCTCTTCGACCTCCGTCCGTCCAACACGACGGAGTACGAGGCTGGGTTTGACATTCGCGGCCTCGACAACCGTCTCGGCATCGACCTGACGTACTACACCAAGACGACCGAGGACCAGATCCTTCAGGTCAACGTGCCGCAGTCGAGCGGCTTCCAGCGTCAGATCATCAACGACGGCGAGATCCGTAACAGCGGTGTCGAGCTCCTGCTCTCCACGACGCCGATTCTGACGAACGACTTCCGCTGGGACCTCAACTTCAACTACGCCAACAACGACAACGAGGTCGTCTCGCTGTCCGAGGGTGTGGAGACGTTCCAGCTCGGCACGAGCCGCTTCGGCGGTCCGGGCACGGTCGTGATCACGGCCGATGTCGGCCAGCCGTTCGGCGCCATCAACGGCTTCCCGTATCTGCGCGACGACGAAGGCCGCGTCGTCTTCGATGACGAAGGGCTCCCGCTGCGCGGCGAGAAGACAATCCTCGGCAACGCCCTTCCGGACTGGATCGGCGGCATCTCGAACACCTTCCGCTACAAGCGGCTCACCGTGAGCGGCCTCGTCGACATCCGTGTCGGCGGCGACGTGTTCTCGGCGCTCAACGCGACGGCCTTCGGCAAC
>JBCDLV010000218.1:0-5903 GCA_038744895.1 Bacteroidota bacterium
CCATTCCCCATTCCCCATTCCCCATTCCCCATTCCCCATTCCCCATTGTCCCTCCCCGCACCCGACCGTCCGCTTCTGTTCCTCGACTTCGACGGCACGCTGGCGCCCATCGTGGACGACCCTGCCGCAGCGGTGCCTCACCCGGCCGTGCCCGACCTGCTGGCGCTGCTCGATGAGGCACACGAGGTCGTGATCGTGACAGGCCGAGACCTCGCAACGTTGGGCCGTCTGCTGGGCGCCCGCGTGCGGGCCGTCGGCCTGCACGGAGCCGAGGAGGGCTGGGCCGATGGGACGGTCGAGGCGCGTGCCACCGACCACCACGCCGAGGCGCTGCGCCAGTTGCGCGCCACCGTTCCCGCTGGCGATGGGATCGTGGTCGAGGACAAGGGCACCGCGTTCGCCGTCCACTACCGCCACGCGCCCGACCCGCTGGCGGCCTGCGAGGCGCTGGACGCGTGGATCGCGGGCGTCCCCGACGGGCTCGTGCCGATCTGGGGCAAGGCCGTCGTCGAGCTTCGCGCCGAGGGCGTCTCCAAGGGGGCCGCCGTCGCCCGCATCGCCGCCGAGCACCCGGCCCGCACGCCCGTTTACCTGGGCGACGATGTGACGGACGAGGACGCCTTCGTCGCGCTCCAGTCGCTCCGCCAGCCGAGCGTGACCGTCAAGGTGGGAGCGGGCGAGACGGCCGCAGGCCACCGGCTGGCGGATGTGGAGGCCGTCGTCGCGTACCTCCGGCGGTTCGTGGCCTGAGTCGCCGTACGTCGAGGTCGAGCCTGGAGGTTCGGAGTCCAGGGTTGGCTCAGAGCGTGCGTCCATGCCCACCCTGAACCCCGAACCCTCGCCAGGCGGCTCAGGTCTGCCGCCTAGCTGTCCGCCAGCGGGGCCACGCCGAAGTTGACGCTGAAGCGCTCGCACCAGACCGAGACGCCCGCGAAGTCCGCCGGGTCGAGGTTGTCCGGCACGGGGTAGTTCTGGTTGCCGCGCGTGCTCTTGAGCGACCCGAGCGAGGCGCCGCCCTGGCCCACGTCGCCGGTGGTCCGCCGCACGAGCCAGACCTCCAGGTCCGGTCCGTTGTCCGAGTCGAGCCCTTCCAGGCGGATCAGGTTGGATCCGTCGTCCAGGCGGTACCACACGGCCTCGCCGGAGACGTCGTGCCCGCTGGCGCCGGAGAACGAGCCGCGCGCGATCTCCTCCGGAGCGGCGGGCATGTCCTCGGCGGTGGGCTCGGTCGGCATGTTGGCCTCGGCCTGGATCTGGGACGCCGTGACCGTGGGCACGGTCTCCTCGGCCGAGGCGGTCTCGTCCTCAGGCGCGGTGGCCTCGGTCGGGAGCGGGTCGTCGGCGACCTCGTCGGGGGTGTTCTGGCAGCCTGCGACGACCACGAGGCCGGCGGCGGCAACGAGAAGGAAACGCATGGGGATACGGGGAGGGTGCATCGCCAACGTACAGCGCCAGCGGCGAACACCGACGGCTCCAGCGCACAGCTTTCCCGGAGACTCCCGAGGCTGGCGGGGGCCCGCACCGGTGGTGTTGGCGCGAGCTTGCGGAGTCCTCTCTCTGCGCCTCGTGTCATCCTCCTACCTCCCCATCGAGGACTACGGCCTCGTCGGCAACATGCGGACGGCCGCCCTGGTGGGCAAGAACGGCTCGGTCGACTGGCTCTGCTTTCCTCACTTCGATAGCCCGAGCGTGTTCGGCGCCGTCCTCGATGCCGACAAAGGGGGGCACTGCAAGATCGAGGTCGACGGCGGCTACGCGTGCCGCCAGACCTACCTGCCGGACTCGAACGTGCTCGTAACGCGGTTCACGGGCGAGGAGGGCGCCGCCGAGGTGGTGGACTACATGCCCGTGGGCGACATCGGGCCGGACGCGGGGTACCACCGGCTCGTGCGCCACGTGCGGGTGATCCGCGGGCGGATCCGGATGGGGCTCCGCGTGGCGCCAGCCTTCGATTACGGCCGCAGCCCGCATACCGTGGAACTGGTGCCGGAGGGTGCCATCTTTACGTCCGAGACCGGAGGCACAGACGGCGGGCCGATGCGCCTCGGCGTGAGCACCGTCCGCACGCTCTACATCGACGACGCTGACCCCGACCGGCCGGCCATCACGCGCGACTTCGACCTGGAGCGCGGCGACCGCGTGACGCTCGAAATCCGCTACCTCAACGCCAGCGGGTCGCTCGAGGAGCCGCTCTCGCGCGACGACGAGTACGCCCTGTTCCGCGAGACGACGGACTACTGGCGCGACTGGCTGGAGGGCTGCACCTACACGGGCCGCTGGCGCGAGACCGTCCGCCGAAGCGCGCTCCTGCTCAAGCTGCTGACGTTCGCGCCGTCCGGGGCCATCGTGGCCGCGCCCACGACCTCGCTGCCGGAGCACATCGGCGGGCACCGCAACTGGGACTACCGCTACTCGTGGATCCGCGACGCGGCGTTCACGCTCTATGGGCTCCTGCGGATCGGCTTTACGGCGGAGGTGCGGCAGTTCATCGGCTGGCTGCGGGACCGCTGCGAGACGGGCATGGCCGACGACCCCAACGGGCCACTCCAGATCGTCTACGGCATCGACGGACGGCGCGACCTGACCGAGGAGATCCTCGGCCACCTGGAGGGCTACCGCCAGAGCCAACCCGTGCGGATCGGGAACGGGGCGGCGGGACAGCTCCAGCTCGACATCTACGGCGAGTTGCTCGACGCGGTCTACCTCTACGACAAGTACGGGACGCCCATCGCGTGGGAGTTCTGGCAGGACATCGTCCGGTACGTCGACTGGGTCTGTGCCAACTGGGACCGCCCGGACGAGGGCATCTGGGAGGTGCGCGGCGAGCGCGAGCACTTCGTGTACTCCAAGCTGATGTGCTGGGTGGCCCTGGACCGAGGCCTTCGGCTGGCGGACAAGCGCTCGCTGCCGGCGCCGCGCCAGCGGTGGCTCAAGACGCGCGACCGGATCTACAAGGCCATCATGGAGAAGGGCTGGAGCGAAGAGCGCCAGGCGTTCGTGCAGTCGTTCGGGAGCCAGACGCTCGACGCCTCGAACCTGCTGATGCCGCTCGTCTTCTTTACGGGGCCCAACGACCCACGCATGATCTCGACGCTGGAGGAGACGCTCAAGGCCCCCGAGGACGGCGGCCTGACGAGCGACTGCCTCGTGTGGCGCTACAACACGGGCGAGGTGGACGACGGCGTCGGCGGCGAGGAGGGCGCGTTCAACCTGTGCTCGTTCTGGCTGGTCGAGGCGCTGGCGCGTGCCGGCCGGATCGAGCCGGCCTACCTCGACAAGGCGCGGGTCATGTTCGAGAAGATGCTGGGCTACTCGAACCACCTCGGGCTGTTCTCCGAGATGACCGGGCTGAGCGGACAGGCGCTCGGCAACTTCCCGCAGGCCTTCAGCCACCTCGGCCTGATCTCGGCCGCGTTCAACGTGGACCGCGCCCTGAACGAGGGCCGCGGGCGTCGCGGCCAGTACCCCGAGGCGCCCGAGCAGGCGCGCTCCGAGGTGCCGTACCCGGTTCCTGGCGGCGCGCTCCACCCCGGCGCCGAGCCGGCGTCGCGGCCGGGCCCGACCGGCAGCGTCTGACCCCGCTGGCGGACGGCTTCCGACGTCAGCCGTGGGCGACCATCTCGTCCCAGCGCGCTTCCAGAAGGCGCGCGTAGGGGTGGGCCGGAAGGCCGTAGTTGCCGAGGCTGTACCCGTCGTTGACCTCGACCAGCGCCGTATCGCCGCCGGAGGTGACGCACACGTCGAGACAGAAGCCCGCTGGCGCGTCGGCGTAGGCCGCCAGCGCCTCGGCTACCAGGCCGCGGTCGGGGAACGCCAGCGGGTCGCCTCCGCCGTAGTGCGCGATGCCCACGACCGACCCGCGGATGACGTAGGCGCGCCACTCGCTCACGATGTCGAGCACGCCCTGCGCGAGCACGGCGACATCGTCGTCCTCGGCGGACGACCGGACGAGGTCGCCAAATTCGGAGACGACGTGGCCGGTGAAGCTCTTGGCTCCCGTGAGTGGCTTGATGAAGACCGGTACGTCGGCGAGCGTCCGAATCTGGCCGAGCGTGGTGGTCCAGACGCGTCGCTTGAGGAAGGGCAGCAGCGCAGGCGTCGGCTGGAGCGGAGCCGGTGGCGTGCGGCCGAGCGCTCGGAGCGCCCGGTGAACCGTCCCGATGTGCCCGACCACGAGATCCTCGGGCGTTCGGTCGAGGCGGTCGAGCTCCGCCAGCGGGAACGGGATCACCTCGTAGCCGAAGTCCGCGAACCCGCGGCCCGCGAGGAAGGTGTTGACGCTGAGCGGGTCGCCGGACGCCGCCGTCTGGAGGTAGACCCGTCGCACGGAGCCGTCAGCGGGTGAGGTCGGCCGGGTCGGCGGTGGCCTCGACCACGAGCACGCCGTTCGACACGCGGACCCGCGTCACGTCGAGCGCGATGTCCTCCTCGGTGAGGTCCGCGATGGGGTTGATGCGACGGCCGACCTCGCTCGCGATCCGCCCGCCCAGGCTCAGGCCGGCGGCGCGCACCGACTCCACGTCCAGGACCACGCGGCCCCCGCTGGCGCGGAGGCGCCCCAGGATCTCCGCGCCGACGGGGATGCGGATGCCCCGGAGCTCTCCCTCGACGCGGATCGACATGCGGTCAGGCTCGGAGAACGTGAGCGAGGCATCCGTCACGACGCCTTGGTCGATCAGGTACGCGGCGAGGTCCTGGGGGACGAATGCGGCGACCGCGCGGGCGCTGTCGACGCGTGTCAGCTCCCCGGCGCCGCGGTCGAAGGCGACGCCCCAGAGCGTGACGTCGAGCCGGGCGATGACGGGGGAGCCCTCGCGCGCGACGCGCCGCCCGATGACGGCGACGCGGTCGGCCGAACTGGACGTCAGCCGGAAGCCGTCGACGGTGGCCTCGTAGGAATCGGCGGGGCCGAGGGCCTCGGGCAGCGTGGCCTCGATCTCGGAGGCGGCGCGGCCATCCAGGCTGCACCCGCTGGCGGCGAGTGCCAGCAGGACGAGAGCGGGAAGCGGGGGAATGCGCATGAGGCCGGAAAGGTAGGCCGGAGCCGGAGGCCCGATCGGCGAACGCCAGCGGGCTCAGGACCTATCCGAAAAGCCCTCGTAGCGTCGGCCGGCTGCGCAGCCGCTGCGTGGCGTTGCACTGCATCGCCGATGCTGGCGCATCGACTGCCTCGCGCGCCTTACTCAGCGACCGCTCGTTCGGCCTTCTCGTTCCACGCCAGCTTTCCGGATGGGTCCCTAGGGAGACGGACGCCTCCGCGCCCCACGCCGTTTTCGCTAGTCTGTGATGCGGTCTGTGACCTGCGGGCGCTACCCTGTGGGCCGATGCGTGTCGCGGTTGGCCTGATCGGTGCTCTCCTGCTGGCGGCGTCGGCGATGACCGCCGGCGCCCAGCCGATGCGGTGCGCGGATGTGTCGGCGCTGGACGACGTGGAGGCGGCCGGAGCCGTCTTCGTCGATGGCGATCCGCTCCTCGCGCTGCGCGACCGAGGCCTCGACACGGTTCGCCTGCGGCTGTGGCACACGCCCGAGGGCGGCCGGGACGGCCTCGACGCCATGCTCGCCCTCGCCGCCCGGGCCGACGCGCTCGGCCTGGACCTCCTCCTCGACCTCCACTACTCCGACACCTGGGCCGACCCAGGCCACCAGGAACCCCCTCTGGCGTGGACCGGCCTCGACGCGGCGACGCTCGCTGACAGCGTCCGGCAGTACACACGACGTGTGGTCGAGGCCTTCGACCGCCAGGGGACGCCGCCAGCCGTCGTTCAGATCGGCAACGAGATCACCGGCGGCATGCTGTGGCCGACGGGCCGCGTGGGCGGCGCCTTCGACACGCCGGGCCAGTGGCGCCAGCTGGCGTCGCTCGTGCGTGCCGGTGCCGAGGCGGTCCGCGAGGTGCTCGGC
>JBCDLV010000219.1:0-5889 GCA_038744895.1 Bacteroidota bacterium
CGAGTGCTCCGGGCAGGGCCCCGACTACGTCCGCGAGCCCACCGACTTTCGCGAACGGTGCGCACTCGGCAGAGATGTGCAGGACGGGCATCGACACAAGAGGGTGACTTTCTCTTTCGGTACCCTACGCCCCAGGGTCCCCTTCCCGCCTGCCCTCCAACGGGAAGCGGCCCGAGACTTCCAGTGGCACGCCAGGCCTTGCAAGCGCCCCGGGGAGGATTTGAACCTCCGACACCCTGATTAACAGTCAGGTGCTCTAACCCCTGAGCTACCGAGGCGGGGGCTCGCGCACCGCGGGCGGTGGGAGCGGGTGCGAAAGTAGAGACGGCGACGCCGGCAGCGCAATCGGCCACCGGCACGCCTCTCCCCTTTCACGGCCGATTCGCCAGCACGGGCGATCCGCGCCGTGAGGAGGTCCGCGCTACGCGGCTAGTTTGTCTAGGTACAGGGATCGCAGCTTGGAAACCTTCGGCGCGATCACGGCCTGGCAGTACGGCTGCGCAGGATTCCGAGCGTAGTAGTCCTGGTGGTAGTCCTCAGCAGGGTAGAACGTGTCGAGCGGCTCCACCTCGGTCACGATCGGATCGGAATAGATCCCCTGGTCCGTGATCTCGTCGATGACGGCCTGCGTCGCTTCGCGCTGTGCCTCCGATGTCGTGTAGACGCCAGATCGGTACTGCGTACCCCGATCCGCACCCTGACGGTTCAGCGTGGTCGGGTCGTGGGTCGTGAAGAAGACCACCAGTAGATCGTGTAGGGACAGGACATCCGGGTCGTAGGTCACCTCGACGACCTCGTTGTGGCCGGTCCGGCCCGAGCAGACCTCGCGGTAAGTCGGGTTGGCGACGTGTCCGTTGGCGTAGCCAGACACCACGCGCTCGACGCCTCGGAGGGGCTTCATCACGGCCTCGACGCACCAGAAGCAGCCGCCGCCGAGGACAATGGAATCAGTCGTAGTCATGTGTTCGCTGAGCAGAGGGAACGAGTGTGGGTAGACGAGCCTCCAACGCGCGAGCTTCCTGTTTCACTCTGCGTTTTTCGTGATGGCCCCCGCTCTCGACCGTGTCCGGCTCCTCCTCGTCCAAATCCGCGACAAGCCGGAGGTGCTCGCTGAGGAGCAAGAGAGCTTCCTCGCGAGGACCACGCTCTCTCCCGACCAGCTGGCGGTCACGAGCGCGCTATCCGATCCCATCCATCCGCAGCTCCTCGACGACGTAGATGCCGTGATGATCGGCGGTGCAGGCGCCTACTCGGTCACCCAAACGTACGGGTGGACCGACGACCTCATCGGCTTGTGCCAGGCGTGCGCTGACCGATCGGTCCCGCTGTTCGGGTCGTGCTGGGGGCACCAGTTCATCGCCCGCGCATTCGGCGGCGAGGTCATCAACGACCCGGATCACGCGGAGATGGGCACGCACACCGTCGAAGTGACCGAAGCGGGGCGCCAAGATCCACTCTTCGGCACGCTTCCTGCCCAGTTCGGCACCCAGATGGGCCACCAGGACCGCGTCTCGCGATTGCCGGAGTCGGCCGTCGAACTCGCTCGCAACGATGTAGCCCCCTACCAGGCGTTCCGCTTGCGCGGCCTTCCGATCTACGGGACGCAGTTCCACTCCGAGCTGGACGCGACCACGGAGCGCCAGCGGCTCGTGGCCTACCGCAGCCACTACCCCGAGATGGCCGACGACGATCGGTTCCAGATCGTTCTCGACGCGCTGCACGAGACGCCCGAGGCCGACGACCTCCTGCGCCGCTTCCTTCTCCTCTATGCCGTCGAGGGCGGTGCAGACCTGCTGGACACGGAGCTGAAGGCGTCCAGAAAGTCGGCCACGACCGTCTCCGAGTAGTACGGGCCGTTGGCCTGGACGAAGCCCACGTGCCCTCCGTACGGTGGCGTGACCAGATGAAGGTGAGGCAGCGTCTCGGCCAGCTGGCGCGGGAAGCACGAGGGTGAGAGAAACGGATCGTCCTGCGCGTTGAGCAGCAGCGTTGGGACGCGGATGTGCGGGAGCCACGGCAGGGATGACGACCTTTCCCAGTAGTCCTCAGCACTCGCGAAGCCGTGAACCGGCGCCGTGAAGTGGCCGTCGAACTGGGCGAACGAGGTCATGCTGCCCGCTGGCGACGGATCCGGGGCGCCGTCGAAGCGAGCGGCTTTCTCTTCGACCTTCCGGACCAGCTTGCGCAGGAAGTAGCGCATGTAGATCTGCCGGCTCCACGCGCGCATGGCATCGGCCGACCCCGCGAGGTCCACAGGCACGGAGACGCCGGCGCCAGCGGTGATACGCGGATCGAGGGACTCCCCCTGCTCGCCCAGCCATTTGAGGGTCAGGTTGCCGCCGAGGCTGAACCCGACCACGGCCACCTGGCGCGGCCCCTCGCGGAGAACGTAACCGACCACCGCATCGAGGTCCTCGGTGGCCCCGCTGTGGTACGCGCGGAGCAGGCGGTTCGGCTCGCCGGAGCAGCCTCGCAGGTTCCAGGCGCAGACCGACCATCCGTGACGATGCAGCTCGCGAGCCATGCCGCGGACGTACGACCGGTTCGCGCTGCCCTCCAGTCCATGCGCCACGATCGCCACCCGCTGGCGCTCGTCACCGAGCCAGTCCAGATCCAGGAAGTCGCCGTCTGCGAGCTCCAGACGCTCTCTGCGGTATGCCACATCCTCGACCTGCCGAAACAACGTCGGCCAGATGGTTTGGACGTGCCCGCTCCGGAACGGGAGCGGCGGGCGGTACGAAGGTGGAGAGAATCGGTCGGTCATTCCACAAAAAACGCCCCCCGGCAGTCGGGGGGCGTCGCGCGCCGGGGAGGATTCGAACCCCCGACCTCAACATCCGTAGTGTCGCGCTCTATCCAGCTGAGCTACCGGCGCAGCAGGCGATCTCTCGCCAGCGGGGCAAAGATAGACCGGTCGCCAGCGGGCACCGCATGAAGACGAGCGGAACAGGCTTAGGCGGAAACGCTCTCCGACCCGTCGAGGAACCAGAAGTGTCGCGTCGGCCCGTGGCCGCTGCCGATATCGAGGGCGTGTAGGATCGCCTGCTGGAGGTACGCCCGAGCCCGGCGGACGGCCTCCGCCAGCGGGAATCCGCGCGCCAAGTTCGCAGCGATGGCGCTGGCGTACGTGCATCCAGTGCCGTGCGTGTTGGGCGTGTCGACCCGTTCTTCCCGAAGCAATTGCCCGCCGTCGTGGGTCATGAGCAGGTCGACGGCATTGGCCTCGTCGTCCAGGTGGCCGCCCTTGATGAGGACGGCTTTTGGCCCCATGTCCAACAGCTGACGGGCAGCGCGGCGCGCATCGTCGAGGGTGCGGACGTCGGCGCCCGTGAGCCGGGCGGCCTCGTGGGCATTCGGCGTCGCAAGGTCCGCCAGCGGCAGCAGATGTCGAGCGACGGATGAGATCGCCTCGGGCGCCAGCAGGGCATCTCCGCTTTTGGAGATCATCACAGGATCGACCACCACGGGGCCGAGCACCCACCGGGTGATGCCCTCGACGACGGCCTCGACCAACTCGGGCGTTCCGAGCATTCCGGTCTTGACCGCGCCGATGGGCAAGTCGCCGGCGACCGCATCGATCTGGGCCGTGACCACGTCCGTCGGGACCGGGTGCACCGCCGTCACGGCGTGCGTGTTTTGCGCCGTAATCGCCGTGATCACCGACATGCCGAAGACGCCGTTCGCTTCGAAGGCTTTGAGATCGGCCTGAATGCCAGCGCCGCCGCCGGAATCAGAGCCGGCGATGGTCAGTGCTGTCGGATGCGTCATGGGTGTGGAGTCCACGGGTCGGGCGAGTATCGTGCGGCCGGACGTACTGTCGGCACACTCGGATCCTGGGATACACGGCGCGAGGCGACGGTTTCTCGTTATTACTGTCTGACGGCATCCAGAAATTGCCGCACCGTCTCCGTCTCATCCCACGCAAACAGCAGCGAGGCGATCGCGGCCGCGCCGTGGGCTCCTACGAGTCCCGCGATCCGGGCGCGCGGTGGCGTCATGCCACCCAACGCGAGGATCGGGATCTCGACCGTCTCCACCGCCAGCCGCAGCGGGTCGATGCCCGTTGGCACCGCGTCCGGGTGCGTCCGGGTCTCGAACACAGGCGAGAAGGTGACGTAGTCGGCGCCGGCACGCTGCGCATGGCGAGCCGCCGTGGCCGAGTGCACCGACACTCCGAGAGGCCCGCCCAACCGCGCCAGGTCGACGTCCTCCTCGGCGTTCCGCCAGCCGAGGTGAAGCCCGCTGGCGAGTCGGTAGGCGGCATCGACCCGGCCGTGCACGGATAGGAGGACACCCAGGTCCTCCCGGCGGAGCCGCTGCGCCAGCGGAGCGGCGGTGGACAGAAAGTCCTCGGGGGATGCGTCGTGATCGCGCAAGGACACCCACGGCACGCCAGCGGCTACCAGGGCCAGGATCCGCTGGCGAATCGACGCGGCGTCGAGCTCGGGGCGTCCGGTGACGAAGCCATCCGCGATGAGCATGAGGCGAGGGACCGTCTCTCGCCCGTCGTCACTCATCGACGTCGATCCGGCCGTCGTCGGGCGTCGAGGCCTGCGCGTAGTGGCGCCGGGGAATGCGTCCCGCAAGACGCGCCAAGCGCCCCGCTGCGACTGCATGCCGAATGGCAGCGGCCATTTGGGCGGGGTGCTGTGCCTGCGAGACCGCCGTGTTGAGGAGAACGCCGTCGTATCCCAGCTCCATCGCGCGAGCGGCATCGGACGCCGTGCCGATTCCAGCGTCGACCACGAGCGGCACGTCCGGGATCAGCTCGCGGATGATGCGCAGCGCGTACGGGTTGACGAGCCCCATCCCACTGCCGATAGGCGCCGCCAGCGGCATCACGGCCGCGCAACCGAGGTCGGCCAGTTTTTGGGCCGTGATGGGATCGTCGCCGCAGTACGCGAACACCTCGAAGCCATCACCGATCAGCTCCGAGGTGGCTTTCAGCAGCTCGACCGCGTCTGGGTAGAGCGTCTCCTCGTCACCGATCACCTCCAGCTTGACGAGGTTCGTTTCCAAGGCCTCACGCGCCAGCTGGGCCGTCAGGACGGCCTCTCTCGCCGTGTAGCAGCCTGCCGTGTTCGGCAACAGGTGCAGGCCCCGCTGGCGGAGCGCGCCGAGGAAACTGAGGTCGTCATCTGCGTCGAGCCCGACCCGTCGAATGGCGACCGTCACCATGTCCGTCCCGGACGCCTCGACGCTGTCGAGGAGCGACTGAAGGCTAGGGTAGCGGCTGGTGCCGAGCAGGACGCGGCTGTGAAGCATCACATCCCCGACAGTCCATGAGTCGGGGTCGCCAGTAGGCACGGGGGGCGCCGAGACGTGAGGGGCTGCGGTGTACACGGTGGGTGCGGTTATCCGCCCTGGGAGGCCGTGATGATCTCGACCCGCGAGCCATCTTCGATTGCGGTGGTGGCCCACTCGGATCGGCGGACGACGCGATCGGCCACGGCCACGGCGACGCCGGTGATCTCGGGGTCGCGGCCGATGTGTTCGAGAAGCGTGTACACGGTCACGCCGTCGGGGGCCGACTGGCGCTCGCCGTTGACGGTCAGCTCAAGCATGGGTGTCGAATCGGGCGGGCGCAAACGGTGCCAGCCAGTCGGGGGTTTCTCCGCCGACGAGTCGGGCGACCGCCTCCGCGGTCACCGGCGCTAGCAGGATGCCGTGTCGGTAGTGACCCGTCGCGAGCACCACGTTTCGTCCCGCTAGTCCGATGAGCGGCGCGTGGTCCCGGCTCGCAGGCCTCTGGCCGACCCACGTCTCGACCAGTTCCATCTCCTCGACGGCGGGGAGCACCTCGACCGCGCCCTCCAACAGGCGAAAAACGCCACCAGCCGTGAGCACGAGGTCGTCGCGCTCCTGGCTGCTGGCGCCGATCACGAGCCG
>JBCDLV010000220.1:0-5872 GCA_038744895.1 Bacteroidota bacterium
CGGTGGGAGCGCGATCCGCACCGACCGCGCACTCGGGCCGGAGTCGATGAGGATGTCGATCGCGTAGTCCTCCATCGCCGAGTAGAGGTACTCCTCGACCACGGGCGAGAGCCGGTGGATCTCGTCGATGAACAGCACGTCACCCTCGTTGAGGTTGGTCAGCAGACCAGCGATGTTGGCCGGCTTGTCGAGCGCGGGGCCGGACGTAGTCTTGATCTCGGCGCCCATCTCCTCGGCGATGATGTAGCTGAGGGTGGTCTTGCCGAGCCCCGGTGGCCCTGAGAGGATGACGTGGTCGAGCGCCTCGCCGCGTTGGAGCGCCGCCGTGACGAACACGCGGAGGTTCTCCTTGATCTTGGGCTGCCCGATGAAGTCGTCGAGGGCACGAGGGCGGAGAGCCTTTTCGAGATCAGCGTCGGCGCCGACGGGCGCGGAGGCGTCGCGGGGGGCGGAGTCCATGGGTCGATGCGTCGTTTCTAGTCAAGGTAGCGGCCCCCTATGACAGGGCACGTCACCCACCCGCTGGCGCCGAGAGATCGCCAGCGGGGGGCCCACGAGATTCAGCGGCGGACGATGGATACGAGGCGCGTCGCATTCTGGTCACGCCCCACCACGCGGACCGCATACACGCCAGCTGCCATCGTCTCCGTCGGCACCAACGCTCGGCCGAGGGCGTCCGTCCGAGCCGTGAGAACCTTGCGCCCCCGTGCGTCGACGACCGAGACGATAGCGCCAGGCATGCCCGAAACCGTCATCGTCTGTCCAGCACGGAGGGGGGAAGGGTATACCCGGAGCACCGCTGGCGACGGCGGGTCGGAGGTGTCGACAGAGGTCCGCCCCTCGAACAGCGCTGCGGCGAGCTCGAAGGCTTGCGGACCGATGACCGCGCCTATTCGCCGGCCCGGCAGGTCATCGGCAGGTGGATGGATGCCACCCCAGATCCGCGAGAGACCCGACTGGTCGGCAGCATCACGGTAGGTGGCCCACTGGAGACGAACCGTCTCGCTCGGACCATCCTCGAACACGAGAAACGAGTCGACGGGGGCAACGAACTCGCCGAGTCCGCCGGGGAAGTAGGGGCTGCCTGTGAGACGCTCCAGAACCTCGGCAGCAGCGCGCGAGAAGGTAGAGTGCCCGGAGACATAGCCTGCGAAGGGCGGCGTCACGAACGTCGGGCGCTGGTACGGCCACCACACCTTGAGCCGAACCCACCCGACGCCGGCGACATCGTCTTCGGGGTCCTCGATCGCGTCAGGACCCCTCCACGCTCTCACCTTGACCTCACCCACGTGCTCTCCATTGGCACCCGCCAGCGGATCGTCAGCCGTGATGAGCTCGGCGACGCCGGGCTCGAGTGGAACTCCGCCCGGGTGGTAGCTCGGAGATGACGGATCGCTGCTCTGCCCACGCTCGGCCATCGCTCGCAGCGCAGACACGGGCCGGATGTAGTCGTAGCGGCCCTTGAGGCTCCATGCCGCAACGGCTGCGTCGTGCATGGCTCCTCCGAGCGCGAGGTAGGTCTTGACGTCCCACTCCAGATCAGAGAGCAGCGGTCCTTCCCCTCCGACGCGCTTGTCCAAGCGATCATCGTCGCTGACTGTGTTCAGGATCGTGAACCAGTGGCCTGGTGGCGTCTCTGAATCTGGCCCGTCGGCCCAGAACTCCGCGAGGACACGCGCGAAGTCTCCGCGGGCCACCGGGTTGGAAGCGTACGGCTCTCCCGTGACCGGATTGACCGTCCGTCCCGGACCGATGGCGACTGCACCATTGGGATCGTAGAACGCGGGGTACTCGCTGTACTCCGTAGGGAAGTCGTCATCCGTGAGCCCACCGGTGCGTCCCGGCGACGCGTCCCAGACGACGCCGTCGGACGGGTCCAGGTGGCCGCTCCAGGCTGCCACGAGCGCGAACCCTTCGAGGTATGCAGCCGTCGCTCCGCCCCACGCGAGCGTATCGAGCAGCGGCGGAGGCCCCGGGTCGAAGTAGACGGAGAAGTCCGCCCCGTCGCGGCTGTACGGGCTCCGGTCGTCCGCCTGGAGGGCGAACGGGCGCACGCGGCCCCACTCCGGCCCGACAAACAACGGCTCACCTCCGGGCACCTCGTTGCCGGACTGATCGACGAACGTGTCGAACAGGAGGGGCTGCCATCGGTTGGGATCGGCGAGCGCTGGGTTTCCCGGCTCGTCGAGGCGGAGCGCTGGGTTCGCCGGTGCGTAGTCCTGGTAGGCATACCCGAGCACCTCGTTAGCGCCATCCGAGAGGCCATAGGCGATGAGACATGCGGCGATGGCGTTGCCGAGACCTGCGGGGCTGGCGGGGTCCGCCGCCGTCACCGACGCGTCGTAGCCGAGCGCTGCCAGCAGGGAATCGAGCGCTGGAATCGTTTCGAGGGCGCCTGGGGAGTTGATAAACCGGTGGCGGAGCAGCCGGTACGCGGCATAGCTGACCGCCTCGGCACGGACCGCCTCTGGCTCGGTGGGAGCTGCGATGGTGCCCGGCTGGCAGGACGAGGGCGCATCACTCCGGTTGAGCAGGTACGTCGAGGCCCGGTCGTCGTAGGCTGCCCACGCGTCGTACATCGCGACCGAGACGTGGAAGAGGTTGCGTGCATGCACCGTAGGGCGAGCGAAGTCCGACCGGATGGCCTCCAGGAGCGCCTCGTTCCACTGGCGGGCGACCGACTGCCCGCTGGCGGCGGGCGCGAGAAGCGCGAGAACACACACCGCCAAAGTCACCCGACGGCTCAGAGGTCCCACACGGCAGGTGCGAGCGCGTCTCATGTCTCTACCGCACGACCGTGAACGTCCCCCGCACCGTCTCAGCCCCGGCTCGGATCACGTAGACGTAGATCCCGGGCGCGAGGTGTGAGTCGGTCCGAAACGCACCGGCGCCAGCAGCACCCGTTTGAGCCCCGTCGACCTCGCGCCCCAGAGCATCGAACACGTGAAAGGTGACTGCTGTCGGCGATTCGTAGGCCACCTCGACCGACTGGCGGCGGGCCGGGTTGGGCCCTATCCGGCGGATGCGGAGTTGGGAGCGCGCGGGATCCTCCGACGCCACCGCGCGGTCGCTCTCCGTGATCTGGAGAACACGGTCGGCCGCGACGTCTGTGACCACGTCCTGGTGGCCACCGGGCCAGACCACCACCACCGAATCGAGGGCAGCGACCTCGCCGAGGCCGAAGTGCGCGCGGCCCTCGTGTTGCGACAGGTAGCTCTCCCCCGCGCGGATCTCACGGATCCACCGCGTCTCTCCGGCGAACGCCTCGACGCGAGCCCCGATACCGCCTCGATTGGAGCGCGTGCCCTGGAGCTCGACCTGGAGCCAGTGGCCGTCCGCGAGATCGTTGCGGTAGACGAGCGCCCGCGGGGTGGGCCCTTGAGCAGGATCCCCTGCCGACTCGACGACCGCGACGACGATGTCGAGGTCCCCGTCGCCATCCAGGTCTCCGACGGCCAGCCCGCGCGCCTGTCGGGGATCCTCGAAGCCGACCGCTGCAGACTCGTCCTTGAACGTGCCGTCGCCACGGTTGCGGAAGAACCGATCCGGCTGAACGGTATCGTTTGCGGCGAACTCAGCGAATGGGACGTACCCGTTGGCAACGACCAGATCCAGGTGGCCGTCGTGGTCCAGGTCTGCGAAGGCCCCACCCCAGCTCGTCGCCAGCAGGCCCGAGCTCTCGACCGTTCGGCTGGTGATGCCTGCGTCGGGGGCGGCGTCGACGAACTGGCCCCCGTCGTTCGTGAGGAGGACGTTGGACCCGTTGTCGGAGATGTAGTAGTCCAGGTCTCCGTCCCGATCGATGTCGCCGGGGGTCACGCTCATGGCGAAGATCCCGACGTCCGCCCCGGCCTCCTCGGAAACGTTCCCCAGCGGTCCGTTTCCGGGACCGGGATTCCGGTAGAGCTGATTGGGCTCGATCCACCCCCCGAAGTCGTTGGAGATGAACAGGTCGGGGTCGGTGTCGCCGTCATAATCGGAGAACGTGCCGACGAGACCACAGCCTGCGCTGGAGATTCCGAACGCCTCCGTGCTATCCGTGAACCGACCGGTTCCGTCGTTGAGGTAAAGCACGTCGTCGAGGCACTCATGGGCGTATCCCACAACCGCTCCGTCGCTGTCGAACAGGAAGGCAGGGCGGATGATGTACTGCGTGACGAACAGGTCGAGGTCTCCATCGAGGTCGATGTCCCCGAAGGCCGCGCTCGACGAGTAGTTGCCGAGTTGCCGCACGCCCGCCTCAATAGACACGTCCACGAACTCGCCGCCCTCGTTCCGGAGGAGGCGATTCCCCTCGCCGGGAGCCGTCGTGAGAAACACGTCCCGGTCGCCGTCTCCGTCAACGTCGGCAGTGACGACGCCCACAGAGAAGATGCCTCCGGTGACGCCCTGAGCGATGAGTGTCGGCTCGAACCGTCCCGTCCCGTCGTTGAGGTAGAGAGCGTCGCTCCCTGTACCGCCCGTCAGGTACACGTCGAGGTCTCCATCGTTCTCGACATCGAAGAGGGCGACGCCTCCCCCAGAGATCCTAGGATCGACGTGGACGTGCTCGATCCCGACATCCAAGGCAACCTCGACGAAGCGGCCTTGCGCGACAGAAACGGGAGAGCCAGCGAGAATGCACAGCACGGCCACCAGCGGGGCGATCATCGTGCGGCCGTCGACGGAGGAGAACACGGTTGGGAAAAGCTCTACGGAGAAGCAGATGGTAGGTGGCTCCAGCCGCCAGCGGAACCCAATCGCCCCCGGGGTCTCGCTTTCTGGCAAGTTGCTAATAGTTTACGTGATGCGCCCTCCATTCAGGGGGCCTCCCGCGCCCGCTGCACGGCGAGGCGACCTGGCTGTCTCCGATCTCTCCTTCCCTATGAGACATTTCGCTACGCTCACACTCCTCGTCTCCATGGCCGGACTGGCGGCCCCCAGCTCCGCCCAGAGCGGGGAGGCAGACGTGGAGATTCTCCGTGCCAAGGAGGCTGCAGTCGCTCCCGGCGCGACGGACGCCCAACGAGCCGACCTCGCACGCTTGCTAGACGCAGCCCGCAGCGAGTCCGCACAGGCCTTGCTGGAAGTCGGTCCGGACGGGTTCGGGTACATCGCCCGGGATGAGACCGAGCCGGGCGGCCCGGCCTACGACTTCATCGATGTGTCCTTCTCCGGGACGGTGGTCATCAGTGCCGACGACGCGGGCGCACCACAGACGCTCAGCTTCCCTTTCCCTTTCTACGGGACGGAGTACACACAACTGGCGGCAACCACCAACGGATATCTCTCGACGGACCCAACCGACACCGGGCCGGACCTCAGCAACGACGGTGTGCTTCCCAGCGTCCCCAGCACTCCGGAAGGAACGACGGGTGCCCGGATCTACACGCTCCACGACGATCTGATCACGACGGTCTACTACGACTCGTTCACGAGTTGCCCACGGGTGGCTGATCGCGGTCCGAATGTCGCCTGCGACATTTTCCAATGGGGAGGGAGCCACTTCGGTGGGGCCGGAGGCATCCAGGTCCAGGCGATCCTGTACGAATCGGGGGACTTCGTTTTCCAATACGCGGGTGTCCCAGAGGGTGGGAGCGGATCTACCGTCGGCATCCAGAGCCCGTCGGCGCCGAACGGAACAGGGACCCCACCGGAGTTCGGCCTGGCCTACCATTCCAACCAGGGAGGGGCCCTCATCGTCGGCAGAGCGATCCTGTTCTTGAACCCGGAGTTTGTCTCTGAAATTCCGGTGTCGTTTTCGTCGGTCCAGCAGGCCGTCAGCGAGGCCGTCGGCACGGTCGACATCGAGATCTCCGTCCCCGACACCCCCGACACCCCCCAGGACGTCACCGTGACGCTGCTCACGGACGACTCCTCCGGCGACCCCGAC
>JBCDLV010000221.1:0-5850 GCA_038744895.1 Bacteroidota bacterium
GCGGCGATCCCCTCGCCAAGCTGCTCGACTTCGGTATCGCGAAGCTGGTCGGCGCGGCAGGCGAAGACGCCAGCGGGGCCCTCACGCAGACCGCTGGCGCTGCGATGACGCCCGCCTACGCGGCCCCGGAGCAACTCGCTGGGACCGAGATCACGACGGCGACCGACGTCTATGCGCTGGGGGTCGTGCTCTACGAGGTCCTCACCGGCGAGCGGCCGTACGACCTGTCGGGCGTCACCGCCGCCGAGGCCGAGCGGATCGTCCGACAGACGGTGCCGCCCCGACCGTCCGCAGTCGCTGGGAATCGCCAGCTGGCGGGCGACCTCGACGTGATCGTGGCCAAGGCGCTGGCCAAGGAACCCGAGCGGCGGTACGAATCAGCAGCCGCGCTCGGCGACGACCTCAAGCGACACCTCGACGGGCTTCCGGTCGAGGCTCAGCCTGCCACGGTAGGCTACCGGGTGGGACGATTCGTGCAGCGGCACCGGGCTGGCGTCCTGGTGGCCGCGGCGGCCTTGGTGGTGGTGTTTGGCGTCGCGGGGCTGGCATTCGCACGCGTGAGTGCCGAGCGCGACCGCGCGCAGACGGAAGCGGACAAGGCGCAAGCGGTGACCGATTTCCTGAGTTCCACGTTCGGCGCCGCGGGCCCGTCCGCAGGCACGGCCGTGCCGCCGTCCGAGCTTCGCGTAGTCGACGCCCTCGGGTTCGCGGCCAGCGAAGCGACGCGGTCCTTTCCGGACCAACTCGATGTTCGAGCCGCGGTCCTGCACACGCTCGGGCAGACACTCGTCGACCTCGGTCTCTACAACGATGCCTTGGGACCGCTGCTCGCCTCGCTGGCGCTTCGTGACTCTGTCCACGGCGGGCGCCCGCACCCTGAGACGCTGGAAACACTCGACGCGCTCGGCCTCGTGGGTCTGTGGAAGGCGGAGTCGGACCAGGATTATGGAGCGCTGTACTACCGAAGGGCTCTGACCATGCGGGAGGCGCTCTACGGCGAGACCAGCGCTGAGGTCTCCAGGGGACTCGCCAACCTGGCGGAGACCGAGATCGAGCGAGGGCAGTTTGCCGAAGCCATCGCCTTGGCCCAGCGCGCACTGGACATCGCCCGGGTAGCCGAAGGCCCGATGTCCGAGGCCGCTGGCGACGCCGGCTTCGCACTCGGACGCGCCTACGGGTTCGCAGGCCAGTTTCGTGCCGCCGACTCCACCCTGACCAGCCTGCTCCCGATCGCGCGCGCGTTGCTCCCACCAGACGATGCCCGCTGGGGCGAGCTCTACACGGCGATCGGACAGGCGCGCCTGCTCCGTGGGGCTACGCAGGCGGCCGTCGACGTCTTGGAGCAGGCAGCCACGTCCCGCGCGGCCCGGTTCGATCCAGGCCACCCCCTGCTGGCGGAGACCCAGGGTGTCCTGGGCATCGCGCTCGTGGAATCCGGACGCCATCAGGACGCCGAGCCGCTCCTCCGCGCGGCCCTGCCCACCTTCCGCACGGGCGACCCGTACTGGTTCTACCAACACGCGACGGCGGCTGTCCTCGAAGCCAGCCTCGCCCAGCGCGGCCTCCCCGCGCGTCTCGACAGCGCGCGCACCTCGGCGGCGCTGCTCGCAGACGCCGTCGGCCGCGAGAGCCCTTGGTCGCAGATCGTCGAGCGCCACCTCGAATCCGCTGGCGGCTGAGCAGCACGCGATGCAAAGGACCCGGATCGTGCCAACGGAGTAGGCCGCTCCTCTCCTTGCATCGCGTTATGCGCACGCCTGTTACGGTCCTCCTTCTCGGCCTCGTTGCCGCCCTCACCCTCGGCGCCGGAGGCTGCGGCGCCGCCGAGGCCGCAGACACCGCTGGCGGATCCGGATCGGTCACCCTTCTGACGCTCTACATCGTCCTCGCGATCGGCGTCAGCTTCCTGTGCTCGGTGCTGGAAGCCGTCTTGCTCAGCGTGACGCCCGCCTACACCGGCGCGCTGGAGGAGAAAAACCCGTCCGCAGCAGCGCGGCTCAAGTCGCTCAAGGCCGACATCGACCGCCCGCTGGCGGCGATCCTCAGCCTCAACACCGTCGCCCACACGATCGGTGCCGCCGGCGCTGGCGCCGAGGCGGCTGCCGTGTTCGGAAACGCGGCCGTCGGCGTGTTCTCGGCCGTGCTCACGCTGGGCATCCTGGTGCTCAGCGAGATCATCCCGAAGACGCTGGGCGCCGTCTACTGGCGCGGGCTGGCGCCCCTCGTCGGACGTGTGCTTCCCGTTCTGATCGCACTCACGCTTCCGCTCGTGTGGCTCTCGCAAGGGATTACGAAGCTGATCGCCCGGGGCGAGAAGGAGGGCGAGGTCAGCCGAGAGGAGCTCGCCGCGCTGGCCCAGATCGGCACGGAGGAGGGCGTGTTCGACGAGACCGAGGGCCGCATCCTTCAGAGCCTCTTCCGCTTCCGCCAGCTGAAGGCGCGCGACGTGATGACGCCCCGAACGGTCCTGGTGGCCTACGACGAGCAGACGCCCCTCCAGGACATCGCCGACGACGGCCAGCCCTTCTCCCGCTTCCCGCTGTACAGCGGCGACCGCGACCACGTCACCGGCTACGTCCTCCGCGACGACGTGCTCCACGCCCTCGCCGAGGACCGCCACGACATCCCGGCCAAGGAGATCGCACGCGAGATCCTGACCGTCCCGGACGGGCTCCCGCTTCCCGAGCTGTTCGAGCGCCTCCTCGACCGCCGCGAGCACCTGGCCCTGGTCGTCGGCGAGTACGGCGGCACCGCTGGCGTGGTCTCCGTCGAGGACGTCGTCGAGACGATCCTCGGGCTCGAGATCCAGGACGAGACGGACCGCGAGAACGACATGCAGATGGCGGCCCGGCGCCAGTGGAACGAGCGCGCGATCCGGCTCGGCATGGTGGACGCCGACGGCGACGGCGTGCCCGACGCCGTCCAAGGCGCGCGCGAGCGCCAGTCGGCTGCCAAGTACGGGATCACGGGCGGCCAGCCGCCAGCGGAGAACCCGGAGCCCTAGAGGGCAGACCGGAACCCGCCTGCTAGGACACGCGGAACTCGCGCCAGCCACTGTCGGGGTCGTTGCCCTTCATGTCGAGCGAGGCATAGGCCTCCCACTCGAACCGTGCGTTGCGGCCCTCGATCGTAGGCGGAACGTGCATCGGCAGCTCGACGATGGCGTCGAACGTGTGGCTCGACCCGGCTTCCAGCGTCGTCGCGGGCGAGGCGATCACCTCGCGGTCGAACAGCGTCGCCGAGGTCGTCGCGTCACCGGTCGACTGGCGGCGCGTGCCGTCGGCACCGGGCGCCGACGTCGTCGTGCGGGCATTCGGCACACGGACGTGCTCCTGGCACCGGACCTTGACGACGACCCTCGACACGTCGATGTCCTCGTCGCGAACGTTGACGTGGACCAGGAGATGAAGCGACTCGCCCCGGGCACCGTCGGGCACGTCCAGGGTGACGTCGGCCCAGTTGCCGGTGAGGTTGCGAGCGATGTTGGAGAAGAAGCCCATAGGGGTGTACGGTGAGGGTCAGGAAGGAGCGGACGGTCTGCTGAGCCGCCTCCCTACATGCGCAAACGAGCGCCGCATGGGGTCATCGGAGCGCCCGCCTGGACCGAGGTAGCTTCCCCGCCCGCCCCCACCGCGATGCGCCGCCTCGAAGACTTCGCCGATGCCGACCTCCGGGTCTTCGACCGGCCGCCGCTCCCCGCGCCGGAGCAGATCCGCTCGGTCTACCTCATCGGCATTTGCGGCAAGGGCATGGGCGCGCTGGCGGAACTGCTGGCGGAGGCCGGCTACGACGTTCGCGGATCCGACGAAGCCGCCTACCCACCCATGTCGACGCGGCTGGCGGCAGCTGGAATCCCCGTCCTCGAGGGCTACGACCCCGCGCATCTCGACCCGGCACCGGACCTCGTGGTCGTCGGCAACGCGTGCATTCCGACGCACCCGGAGGCCGCCGCCGCGCGCCAGCGGGGCCTGACGCAGGCCTCGCTCCCGGAGACGCTGGCCCACCTGTTCCTCCAGCAGCGCCAGCCGGCCGTCGTGGCTGGGACCCACGGCAAAACAACGACGACGGGGATGCTCACACACGTCCTCCGGCACGCTAGCCTGGACCCGGGCTTCCTGGTCGGCGGCGTCATGGTGGGCGACGAGCGCACGGCGGGCCTCGGTGCCGGACCCGTCTTCTGCGTCGAGGGCGACGAGTACGACGCGGCCTACTTCGACAAGCGGCCCAAAATGATCCTCTACCGGCCGCACCGGGCGATCGTCACCAGCCTGGAGTTCGACCACGCCGACATCTACGCCGACTGGGCCGAGTACAAGCGTGCCTTCCACGCCTTCGCAGCGCTTCCGCCGCCCGACGGCCTGCTGCTGCTGAACGGCGAAGACGCCGAGGTCCGCACGCTGGCGAAGCGCACGTGGGCACGCGTCCGCCTCTACGGCGAGGAAGGCCGCGAGCCTCCGGGCTGGCACGCCGCTGGCGCAGCGTTCGACATCGCCGCGCGCGACCTGCGTCCGGTCGACGGCGGCCAGGCGTTCACCCTGGTGGCCCACGGCGAGGCCCTCGCCGAGGTTCAGCTTCCGATGGGCGGGCGGTACAACGCCCTGAACGCACTCGCGGTGGCCGGCGTCGCGCTCGACGCGGGCGCCACGGCCAGCCAGGTGGCCACCGGGCTCGCCACGTTCCGCGGCATGAAGCGGCGCCAGGAAGTCGTCCACGAGGGCGACGTGCTGGTCGTGGACGACTTCGCGCACCACCCGACGGCCGTCGAGGCCACGATCCGCGGCGTCCGCGAGCGGTGGCCGGGGCGCCGCCTGGTGGCCGTGTTCGAGCCGCGGTCCAACTCGTCCCGCCGGGCCGCCTTCCAGGAGCCCTACGCCCACGCACTCGCCACGGCGGACGCCCTGTTCCTCTCGACGCCTCCGCTCCGCCACAACGACGACCCCGCCGACTTCCTCGACGCCGAGGCCGTCGCAGACGCCGTCCGCGAGTCCGGCACGCCAGCGGTGGCGCACCCGTCCGCCGAGGCCCTGCTTCCGGACCTGCTGGCGGCGTTGGCAGCGGGCGATCTCGCGCTGGTCATGTCCAACGGGTCCTTCGACGGGCTCGTCGGCAAGCTGACGTCTGCGCTGGATACCTCCACGCCTCCCTCCTGATGCGCGCGCTTCTTTCGCTCTTGGTCATCGCCTCGTGCTCGGCTCCTCAGCCCTCGGGCGACGGCAGCATCGCCGGCACCTGGACGGGCACCGTTACGCAGCAAGGCGACACCTACGGCCTCGTGTTTTCGATCTCTGACGTCGCGCCTGGCGAGGAAGCCGGCAAGGCGGCCTACGATGGCAGCGACTTCGAGTGCGTCGGGACGCTCACCTTCGTCGGCGAGCAAGACGGCCTCTGGACCTACAGCGAGCAGGTCGACGACCAGGAGGCGTGCGTGGACGGCACCATCACAGCCTCCCTCCTGGCCGACGGAACGCTCCAGTGGCGCTGGTACGAGAACCGGGCAGGATCGCCGGACGCCACTGCGACCCTGGACCGGCGATGAGTTGGCTCGGCCCCGACCGTGACGGGCTGCCGTCTCCGCTGGCGACGCCGCCTCGTCGCATCGTCTCGCTGGTGCCGTCCCAGACAGAGCTGCTGGCGGCGCTCGGCCTGGACGCCGAGACGGTCGGCCTCACGCGGTTCTGCGTCCACCCGGCCGACTGGAAGGCCCGCAAGCAGATCATCGGCGGGACCAAGAACGTCCGCGTGGACCGCGTGCGCCAGCTGGCGCCGGATCTGGTGATCGCCAACAAAGAGGAGAACGTCCGCGAGCAGGTCGAGGCCATCGCGGCCTTTGCGCCCGTGTGGGTCACCGAC